>NZ_BAABGP010000004.1:0-256607 GCF_039541635.1 Microbacterium panaciterrae | reverse complement strand
AACCCACACCCACGACGAATCCGTCGCGGCCTAACATCGCCCTCCGAAAATCCCAGGCCGATTCAATCTGCGTGTCTGGCTGCCCTACCTCACGGCGTTCATGGGCCACGACACGTACACCTCTACCGCGTACTACATCCATCTGCTGCCTGAACGCCTCGCCGCGACCGGACTCACTAGCGCGGCTGGCATCATTCCGGAGGTAACACCATGACCAAACACACCGACCACTTCTACCGCTATCTACGAGAGTGGTTCACGGTCTTCCTGCCCCACCAACGAGGGGCGAGCCTGCACACGATCATCGCGTTCCGCGACGCCTGGAACCTGCTGCTCCGCTACGTCACCGACACTCGCCAGATCCCCCTAGAGCAGATCACCTTTAGCGTCATAGACCGGGAGCTCGTCTCCGAGTTCCTCGACCACATGACGACCACGCGCGGATGGAGCGCGAGCACTCGCAATCAGCGACTCGCCTGCATCCGTTCGTTCTTCCGATACGCCGCTTCTGCAGAGCCAACCCTCGCCATGCACCTTGCCGCGGTCGCCATGATCCCGCAGAAGAAGCAGCGGGCGGGCACGGCGATCCGTTACCTGACAGCCGCGGCTGTCACAACGCTGCTCGCGACCCCCGACCCTCTCACACGGACCGGGCTCCGTGACCAGTTCTTCATGATCCTCATGTATGACCTTGCCGCTCGCGACGCGGAGATGCTCACCCTGACCGTCGGCGCTATCGACGCAAAAAGACGAACCGCTGAACTGATCGGAAAAGGTGCTAAGCCGCGAAGGCTCCCGATCACGGCAGAAACCGCGGAGCACTACCGTCGATACGCGGGGGCGTTCCACCCCGGCTCAGAACCAGGCGACCCACTCTTTTACACGACCCACAATCATCGCAAGACGCCCATGTCCGATGACAACGTCGCGCGCTTCCTGCACCAATACGCGGCCACGGCGCACCAGGCCAACGTCGAAGTGCCCGAGCGAGTTCATCCGCACATGCTCCGCCACTCCAGAGCGATGCACCTTTACCAAGCCGGGATGCCCCTCGAGATGCTCACCGAATGGCTCGGCCACGCTGACCCCGAGACGACGCTCATCTACGCCCACGCGGATACCGAGATGAAGCGCGACGCGCTGGCGAAGATCACCATCGACATCGGTACTGACCCAGCACGGATCCCCATCTGGCGCGACCGAGAGGACATCATCCAGCGACTCTGCGGACTCGCCAGCTGAAGGTGTTATCCCGATCTTCGGTCGTTGCGATATGCCGGCGCCCCCGCAACTGCCCGTCAGCACGCCGCAGGTCGACCGGAGATCGGCATAACCCAAGAATCGGAACAATCCACGCTATTCCGAGGTCGGAATAGCCTCGACCTGCACTACTTCATGGCCCACGACCACGGGCTCGACGAGGAGAAGGCCCGCGAGGTGCCGATCTGGCGCGAGTCCACCCGATTCACGCACCGGGAGCGGCTCGTGATGGAGTACGCCGAGGCGATGAGCCTGACGCCGCCCGCGGTCACCGATGAGCTCTCCGACGAGCTGCTCGCGGAGCTGGGCGCGCCGGCGCTGCTCGAGCTCGCCGCGAAGGTCGGCTACCTCAACGCGACCGCCCGGTCCAACATCGCCCTCGGGATCCACTCCGACGGCTTCGCGGACGCCTGCGGGCTCGCCCCCCTGGCGACACGGGGCGAGACCCGCGTAACGTCGCCGGCATGAGCGACGTGAGCCGGCCGGCGCCCGAGGATCCGTTCGTCACGCACCGCGGCCTGTTGTTCACGGTCGCCTACGAGATGCTCGGATCCGTGGCCGACGCCGAGGACGTGCTGCAGGAATCGTGGCTGCGCTGGTCCGCCGACGACCGCGGCGACGTGCTCGACCCGCGCGCCTATCTGGTGCGGATCGTCACGCGGCAGGCGCTCAACCAGCTGCGGACGGCCTCGCGCCGTCGCGAGCAGTACGTCGGCCCCTGGTTGCCGGATCCGCTGCGCACCACGCCGGACGTCGCGGACGACGTGGTGCTCGCCGAGAGCGTCTCACTCGCGATGCTGACCGTGCTCGAGACGCTCGGACCGACCGAACGCGCGGTGTTCGTGCTGCGCGAGGTGTTCGACGTCCCGTTCGACGAGATCGCCGACGCGGTGGGCAAGACGCCCGCGGCCGTGCGCCAGATCGCGCACCGCGCCCGCGATCACGTCGCCGCCCGGCGTCCGCGCGTCGAGGTCGACGCTTCCGAGCACGACCGCGTCGTACAGCGCTTCATCGCGGTCATGAACTCGGGCGACGTGCAGTCGCTCATGGACGTGCTCGCGCCCGACGTGGTGTCCGTGACCGACAGCGGCGGGCTCGTCCGGCACGCCGCCCGGCGCCCGCTGCACGGCGCCGAGCGCGTCGTGGCGTTCCTGCGGGGCAGCATCGCCAAGCTCGACACGGCTTTCGCCGTGAGACCTCTCCGGATCAACGGCACGCTCGGCGCGGGCATCGAGGTCGGCGGTGCGCTGATCGCAGCGGTCAGCTTCGCGGTCGAGGGCGGCCGCATCACGCAGGTGTTCTCGGTCGCCAATCCGGACAAGCTCTCGGGCCTCGACGCGGAGGCGCCGCTCGCCCGGTGAGCCCGTATTCCGGACCATTGCGCAGGGAGGCCTGGTCGTTCTGCAGGGTCAACCGGCCGAATCCATCCATGGCCCGCGCGTTTCCGGTGCGCAGGTGCTCGGGCGCTCGGTCTCTCCCTGCGGAACGTCCCGCGCTCCCTGCATAACGGCGCCGTCGCTCGGTGTCCCGGAAACACGAAAGCGCGGTCCCCTGGAACGGGAACCGCGCTTCGGCGACGGGCCGGATCAGGCGCCCTTCAGGCGCTCCGACAGGTAGGCGTCGAGCTCGGCGAGAGGCACGCGGGCCTGCGCCATGGTGTCGCGGTCGCGGACGGTCACGGCGTCGTCGTCGAGCGAGTCGAAGTCGATCGTGACGCAGAACGGCGTACCGATCTCGTCCTGGCGGCGGTAGCGACGGCCGATCGCGCCGGCGTCATCGAAGTCGATCGCCCAGTGCCCGCGCAGGTCGTCGGCGACCTTCCTCGCGAGCGGCGAGAGGCGCTCGTTGCGCGAGAGCGGCAGCACGGCCACCTTGACCGGGGCGAGGCGCGGGTCGAGCTTCAGCACGGTGCGCAGGTCGGTGCCGCCCTTGGCGTTCGGCACCTCCTCCTCGACGTAGGCGTCCACGAGGAACGCCATCATCGCCCGGGTCAGGCCGAACGAGGGCTCGATCACGTACGGGATGTACTTCTCGCCCGACGCCTGGTCGAAGTAGGTGAGCGACGAGCCGGATGCCTCGCTGTGGTTGGTGAGGTCGAAGTCGGTGCGGTTGGCGACGCCCATGAGCTCGCCCCACTCCTTGCCGGCGAACCCGAACCGGTACTCGACGTCGATCGTGCCCGCAGAGTAGTGCGCGCGGTCGTCCTCGGGGACGTCGTACTGGCGGATGTTCGCCGGATCGATGCCCAGGTCGATGAACCAGTCCCAGCACGCCTGCACCCAGTGCTCGAACCACTCCTGCGCCTCGGCGGGCGGCACGAAGTACTCGATCTCCATCTGCTCGAACTCGCGCGTCCGGAAGATGAAGTTGCCCGGAGTGATCTCGTTGCGGAACGCCTTGCCGACCTGGCCGATGCCGAACGGCGGCTTCTTGCGGCTCGCGGTGAGCACGTTCGAGAAGTTCACGAAGATGCCCTGCGCGGTCTCCGGGCGCAGGTAGTAGAGGCCGGATTCGTCGTCGACGACGCCGAGGTAGGTCTTCACCAGACCCGAGAACGCCTTCGGCTCGGTGTACTCGCCCTTGGTGCCGCAGTTCGGGCAGGGCACGTCGGCGAGGCCGTTCTCGGCCGCGCGGCCCTTGCGCGCCTCGAAGTCCTCGATGAGGGTGTCGGCGCGGAACCGCTTGTGGCACTGCAGGCACTCGACGAGCGGATCCGTGAACGTCGCGACGTGTCCGGATGCCTCCCACACGCGCTTCGGCAGGATGATCGACGAGTCGAGGCCGACCATGTCGCCGCGTCCGCGCACGAACGTCTGCCACCACTGCCGGCGGACGTTCTCCTTCAGCTCCGTGCCCAGGGGCCCGTAGTCCCAGGCCGAGCGGGAACCGCCGTAGATCTCACCCGCTTGGAAGACGAACCCGCGGTGGCGGGCGAGGGCGATGACCTTGTCGAGGCGGGACTGTTCGGCCACGGTGGCTCCAATGGTCGCGATGAAGCGGGGAATATCCCAGAAGTCAGCTCCGTGACAGAGTTTTGGGACAGGTCAATCCTATCGGCGCGGATCCAGCGGCGTAGGCAGGCGTCGTTCCTCGTTCGGGGAGCGATGTTCGTCGCGGATCCGGCGCGTCACGCGGGCGCGCGAACGGCGATGCCCGCGGAGGCTGAGGCGTCGGCGAGGCGATCGTCATACGTCCAGAGCTCTCCCGCGCCGACCGCGATCGCGGTGGCCAGATGGATCGCGTCAAGAGATCGGAGCGCCGGAGGGTCCGCCGAGCGCGCGAGCTCGATGACCACGTCAGTGATCGGCGCCACGGCCAGACCCTGCAGCGCATTCCGGTATGCCCTCGCGACGTCCCCCTGCAGTTCGTTCTCCCGACGTCGCAGCGCCCGACCCGCTTCCACGCGCGTCAGCGCCGACGTCACCAGCGTGCTGCCCTCTGCGACCGCACGCCCGAGCGAATCGAGGAGCTTCGCGGACTGTGCCTCGGGGAGCGTTCGCTTCACGACCGCGCTGGTGTCGAGATAGACGATCACCATCAGAACCGGTCCTCCCCACGGTCGATGAGCTCGACCACGGTCATGCCGTCGGGAAGCACGAGGGACGGCTCAACCCGGCGATACGGTTCGGCGGCAGGGATCACCCAGTCCGGCAGTCTCTGCTGCGTGTCTCGCGGAACCAGCCCGAGGTGCTCGTCCACGGCGCGGCGCAGGATCTCCTGCTGGCTGAGCCCGGTGCGCTCGGACTCGGCTTTCAGCGCCGCCGCCGCCTCGGGACGCAGCCTCAGATTCATCGCCATAGAGCCATGGTACCGCCGATACCCGACATTGGTACCACTACTGACTTTTATCTGGGAGTGACGATCCCGGTCTTTCCACGGCCTGCGCCGGCGCGGCATACCCTGGAATGATGAGCACCGCGCAGGAGACGACAGAGCATCGCGACCACGACACCGGATTCTTCGGGCAGCCGTGGGCGCTCGCCCACCTCTTCGGCGTCGAGATGTGGGAGCGGTTCAGCTTCTACGGCATGCAGGGGATCCTGCTCATCTACCTGTACTACTCCGTCAGCCACGGCGGTCTCGGCCTCCCGCAGGCGGTCGCGGGCGGAATCGTCGGCGCGTACGGCGGATCGGTGTACCTGTCCACCATTCTCGGCGCGTGGATCGCGGACCGGATCCTGGGATCCGAGCGGGTGCTGTTCTTCAGCGCCATCGTCATCATGGCGGGCCACGTGGCTCTCGCCGTGCTGCCCGGCGTCGCGGGCGTCGGCGTCGGCCTGGTGCTCGTCGCGATCGGATCCGGCGGTCTGAAGGCGAACGCGACCTCGGTCGTCGGCACGCTGTACTCCACGGAGGATCCCCGCCGCGATGCCGGATTCTCGCTGTTCTACCTCGGGATCAACCTCGGCGGGTTCTTCGGCCCGATCCTCACCGGCCTGCTGCAGAGCACGATCGGCTTCCACTTCGGCTTCGGACTCGCGGCCGTCGGAATGGCCGCAGGACTCGTGCAGTACTCGTTCGGGCGCCGCATGCTGCCGGCCGCGGCGAGCCGGGTCGCGAACCCGCTGCCGCGCAACCGCTATCTCACCGCCGGGATCATCGCGGTCGTCGCGATCCTGCTCCTCGTCGTGCTCGTGCTCACGGGCGTGATCCGCGCCGACAACCTGTCCACGATCGTGATCATCGCCGCCGCGGTCGCGGCGACCGCCTACTTCGCGGTGATCCTGACCAGTCGCCGCATCGACGCCACGGAGCGCTCCCGCGTCTGGGGATTCCTGCCGCTGTTCATCACGAGCGTCGCCTTCTGGTCGCTGTATCAGCAGCAGTTCACGGTGCTCACCGTGTATTCCGACACGCGTCTGGACCGCACGCTGTTCGGCTGGGAGATGCCCGTGTCGTGGGTGCAGTCGATCAACCCGGTCTTCATCATCGTGCTCTCCGGGGTGTTCGCCGCGCTCTGGACCAAGCTCGGGACCCGCCAGCCGTCCACACCGGTGAAGTTCGCGCTGGGTGCGATCGTGATGGGCGCCGCGTTCCTGCTGTTCCTGCCCTTCGCGAACGGCGCGCCGCACTCCACGCCGCTCCTTGCGATCGTCGGGATCCTGCTCGTGTTCACGATCGCCGAGCTGCTGCTGTCGCCGATCGGACTGTCGGTGGCCACCAAGCTCGCACCCACCGCGTTCCACACGCAGATGGTCGCGCTGTTCTTCTTGTCAGTCTCGCTGGGCACCGCGATCTCGGGCTGGCTGGTGCAGTTCTACGACCCGAAGAACGAGGTGCCCTACTTCTCGATCCTGGGCGGGATCGCGATCGTGGTCGGGCTCGGGCTGGCCCTGTCGGTCAAGCCCGTGCTCGGCCTGATGAAGGGCGTGCGCTGAGGCTGGCGCGCTGAGGCTGGTGCCGGCGCTTCTCGCGAGTGCACCGGATCTTGTCGAGTGCACGACCTGTTGACGTCAGCAACCCGTGCACTCGGCAGCAAGCCGTGCACCCGCGGTGAGCGGATGGATCAGCGTGGACCGATCAGCGTGGATGGATCAGCGTGGACGGATCAGCGCGTGAAGGTGCGGCCGTCGGGGTCGCCGACGCGCGGCGGGCGCAACTGGGGCGGGATCGGCCAGGCGAGCGTATAGCGCTGCGCCGGCGGACGCTGCATGTCGCCGAAGTCGTCGACCTTGACCGTGATCCGGCCCTCTCCCTCCGGCACGACCTCGACGATCTGCACCCGCAGCGGCTCTGCGGACTCGCCATCGAGGATCCACGGATCCGCGAGCCAGCCGATCCCGTGCTGCTCGAGCACCGCCTCCGCATCGAGCCATTCGATGCCGCCGGTGACCTCGCGGCCGAGCACGTCGACGGCGAGCCAGTCCTCGCCCTCGGGGCGGATCCAGCCCAGCAGCTCGCCATCATCCCGGCGATGCGGGGTCCAGTCTGCGGGGATCATCCGACGAGCCTAGCCGCGCACAGCTCTCGGTTCGGCTCCGGACTCGGTCCCCAGGGATGGAAACCGTCGCCCGCAGCGCCGCCGGAGCAGCGCGATCCATCCCCACGAGCTCCACGGCCGTCATCCGGCCGCCGCCGTGACGTCGAAGATGCCGTGGGCTCCGCGTTCGGCGTCGAGCATGTAGTGCGAGACGAACGGGTAGTGCCCGGCCTCGGGGAACGCCAGCTCCACGAACCCGCCCTGCGCGGGCTGCAGTCCGAGCGCCTGCGAGCCGGTGTCGGTCGCGTGATCGACGAGATACCGTCCCTCCGACCAGACCGTGTCGAACTGGCCGCCGACGATGTGGAACGAGCTCGCCCGTTCCACGCCCGCATCGAGCACCCACACGCGCACCCGCTCACCCACCACCGCGGTGAGCGGAGCATGGTCGTACTGGTTCGCGTAGCCGTTGAACACGACGAGGTCGGGCGTGCCCGCGACGAGCTTGGCCGTGTCCACGCTCCCGCCCTGGTGGTCGCCGAGGTAGTACTCGCCCTGCACCAGCACGTAGCTGCGCGCCACCGCGGCGAGGTCTTTCGGTTCCACGACCACGGCGCCGTACATCCCGCTCGCGATGTGCGCGCTCATCGGCATCGTCGAGCAGTGGTACATCCAGATGCCGGAGTGACCGGCCGTGAACCGGTAGGTGAGACTCTGCCCCGGCGCGATCGTGCGCATCGGCTCGTCGGGGGCGAGCTCGCCGGCGTGGAAGTCGATCGAGTGCCCCATGTCGCTGTGGTTGACGAGCGTCACCACGAACGTGTCGCCGACTCTGCCGTGCAGGACCGGGCCGGGAGCCGTGCCGTTGTACTCCCACAGCGTCTGCGTGACGCCCGGTGCGACCTCGACCGTGCGATCGGCCACCGTCATCGTGATGTGACGCGTGACGGGCCCGTTCGCCGGCTCCAGCGGCGGCAGTTCGGCGTCGTAGGGGTGGAATCCCGCCCCGGGAGCGGCACTGAGGTCGATGCCTGCGGATCCGGATCCGGTGTTCCCCGGCATCGCGCCCATCCCCGGCATGGATCCCGATGCGGAGGGCGCGGGCGCGGGCACGGATCCGGTCGCCACGACGGTGAGGGTCATGCCGGCCTGGCGGTGTCCGATGATCGAGCACCAGCCCTCGAGGTTGGCTGTGATGACGCCGACGTCGATGGTCTCGGATGCGCCGGGCGCGAGCCGGGTCCCCCCGGTGCCGTTCGCGAACACCAGGTCGTGCACCTGCCCGGTGTCGGTGTTGGTGAGCGCGATCTTCAGGTGGGTGCCCGCGGGCACCTCGATGCGGCTCGGGGTGAAGCGCATGTTCGCGGCGTGCACCGTCACCACCTTCACGGGTGCGTCGCCCGCCGCCGCAGGAACCGCGGACCAGCCGAGCGAGACCGGATCGAACGCCGCCGCGCCCGCGACGACCATGATCACGGCGATGAGGCCGGCGATCGCCTGCCCCGCCCGATGCCCGCGCGGACGCTCACCCTCCGGCTCGATCGGGCCCCGACCGGGTGCAGCGCCGTGACCGCCCGGTGCGGCGCCGCGTCGCTTGGCCCTGGCCTGCGCGCGCATCGCGGCGAACATGATCGGCAGGAAGGCCGCCGCCGCGACGAGATACAGCACCGACGCCGCCACGCGCATCACACTCGACACCGGCAGCACGCACACGAGCAGCGCGACGTTCGCGGCCGCGATCCGCAGGGATCCGGCACGATCGAACGCGGCCGTGCCGACCCGCACCGGCGTCGGTCCGCCGCCGAGTACGACGGGCACGAGATAGCTGAGCGCGCCGATCAGCACCTGCGCGGCGAAGCCGGCGGCGAGGAACGGGGCGACCGTGTCGAGCGCGTTCTGCACGGCCATCGAGCCCGCCATCGCCGCCGCCGCACCTGCGTGCTCGTGGGCCGCTGCGACGTGCGCGGGCAGGATCCCGGGGATGCTGCTCAGGATCGCAACGACCGTCAGAGTGACCAGGCACCCGGCCCACCACAGGAATCCGGCGGCGACCGACAGCGCGGCGAAGCTGCGTGGGGGCGAGACGCGCGCGGCCCGCCACAACGACACGGCGATGATGCCCAGGCCCGTCGCATACCCGAGCAGGCCGAGCGCGACGACGGGCATCAGACCGGCGGCCGCTCCGGCGGCGGCGATCAGCACGCCGCCCGCGAGCACCGGCAGCGCCCGTGCAGCACCGACCGGAGCATGGGCATCGGCTCTCGTGCGCAGGATCGTCGGCCACAGGGTGACCAGGGTGCCGGCGACGGTCAGACCGATCCAGCCGAACACGTTGAGCAGCGCGTGCGCGAGCACGAGGTCGTGGTCGGAGTGATCACGAGCGAGCCAGGCGCCGAGCGCGACGCCGACGGCGAGCATGGCCGCCGCGACGATGTAGTACCGGATCGTGCGCCCGAACAGGCCCGGCAGGCTGCCCCGCGCACGGAGCACCAGGCTCACGGCGTGCCAGAGGACCGCGACGATCAGCGCCGCCGCGCCGACGAGCGTCACCGGCCAGATCCCGAGCACCACGCCGAGCAGCACGGCGAGGGCCCCTGCGTTGCTCAGCGCGAGCCGCCACGACTGCGTGCGCCGGTCGGAGACGCTCGGCGCGGCACGCAGCAGCGCGAACGAGAAGTACTGGCTCCACACCAGGATCGCGTGGGTCACCGCGCCTAGGAGCAGCAGGTGCAGCATGAGCCAGCCGGCCACCGGCAGCGAGCGGTGTACGAGCACCACCGCGACCAGGATCAGCAGCCACAGCGCCGTCGGGATGTCGCGCAGCGCCCAGAACCCGCGGTTCGGCGCCCGATCCGCGCCGGCCGGCTGCTGCGGTCGCTCAGGAAGCAGCGTCGGCACGGTCGCCCCTCCTGGCCGCGACAGGCCCGGAGGCAGGCTGGGCACGCCCGGACGAGGTCTTCGCACGCGCACCGGGATCCTTCCGCCCAGAACCCCGCACCGCGCTGGCGATGGCAACGCCGACGAAGCCGAGCAACGCGATCTCGCCCAGCACGCCGCCGATCCGCCACGCCGCGGTGAGCCCCAGCGCGTCGCCGAGCCAGAGCCGGACGACGAGACTCAGCTGCAGCAGTGCCACCGGCACCCAGAAAGCCGGTCGGTACGGCAGGCGGATGTGCAGCACGGCGGGGAGGATCGTGGTGGCGTGCGCCATGATCATCGAGATCGTGTATCCGAGGAACACGGCGTGCGCGATCGCGTCGGAGGCCGCACTGCTGCGTGGCCAGCCGAACAGCAGCACGCCGGCGGCGATGGCCAGCCAGACGTAGCCGCACAGGATGCAGGCGGCCATGTACCGCGGGGCCCCGGTGGCACGGATCGTCCGCCGCGCGACGTCGTGCACGACCAGCCAGGCGACCAGCGCGAGCAGCGCGATGCCGAGCGCGATCGCTCCGAGATCTGGGAGGGCGACGCCGACGACGAGCGCGAGCGCCACCACCCAGGCGTGCATCAGCAGCCGCGTGCCGGCGCTCGGGCCCATCGTGATCCGCGCGAGCTCCACGCGCTCGGCGGCGATCGTCAGCACCACGAACGCGACCAGCCAGGGCAGGATCCGTTCCATCGAACCCTGGCCCAGCCAGATCACCGCGCCCGCGCAGCCGAGCGCGGCGCCCAGGAGCTGGGTGAGCAGCGGTGCGTCGTGCTGCCGCCGCCACAGCGGCACGTACACCAGGGTGAAGGCGGCCATGCCCACCGCCACCACGGCCTTCGCCGCGATCAGCGGGACGGCGTCGACGAGGAGGGCGACCACACCGACGCCGAGCAGGCCGGGCGCGAGGAAGCCGTACCAGCGACCGAGCGCCGTGGCGCGCTCGAGCGCGATCAGCGTGCCCACGAACCCGAACACCATGAGGGCGCCGTGCACCTGCGGCAGCCGTGCGCCGCTGACAGGCGCGGGCAGCCCGAGCAGCAGCAGCGCCGCGTCGAGTCCGGCCAGCAGCGCGAGGCCGGCGGGCAGGATCCAGATCAGCCTCCAGCCGGGACGCCGGGTGGCCCCAGCGGCCCGGCCGGTCCCCGCGCTCGCGGGCGTCGAGCGCGTCGCGGGCGTCGAGCGCGGGGCGGGCGTCGCGGGCGTCATGAGGCGCTCGGCAGCCGCAGCGTGCAGACCCCGGGCGAGGTGAACGGGAGCAGTTCACTTCCGCCCGGGGCGTCATGGGAGGAGAGGATCCCGTCGATCATCCCCTGGTGCACCGCGCACACGATCTCGGGGGTGCGCGTCGCGGCCTCGATGAGCGGGCACCGCCGCAGCAGCACCACGTCGCCGGTGTCATCCGGGTCGAATCCGTGCTCGCGCATCACCGTGATGACGGCCGCACGTCCGGTCTGTGCGTCAGCGGGGCCGATGCCCGCGGCGGGCTCGGTCGGCTCTGCCGTGTCGCGCGCGATCTCCGCACCCCAGGCGCGGCCCGCCTCCTCCGCGTCGCCTACAGGATCCGCTGCGCGGGCGACCATCGTCGCGAGGGCGGTCGCGAGGCCCGCGTAGACGCTGTCCCGGTCCGCGTGCGTGGCCCGCCACAGCCAGGCGGGTCGTCCGGGGTCGGTGCGCGGCTCGCGCTCGCGCCGCACGTAGCCGTCGGCGTGCAGGCGCTCGAGGTGCCCGCGCACGGTGTTCTCGTGCAGGCCGGTCGCGGCGACCAGCGCACCGATCGAGATCGGCGCGTGCTGCGCCTCGACCATGCGCAGCACGCGTTCGCGGGTCGCGGAGTGCACGCGTCCGCTGCTCGAGATCCGACGATCTGCGCCCGAAATCTTTTCCACGGGATCCAGTGTAATAAACTCTGAGGAAATCCGAGTACGGCAGACAGGGGCAGACCATGGCGAACATCGAGATCCACCGCACGCGCGACGAGGCCGCGGATCAGAACCCGACCGCGGGATGCACGTGCGGAGAAGCGGATGAGGAGCTGCCCGAGCTCGACGTGCAGACCATCCCGCACGCGATCCGGCACGCCGCCCTCTTCGGCGCCATCGACGGTCTGCGGCCGGGCGCCGGGCTGATCGTCTCCGCGACGCACGACCCGATCCCGCTGCTCACGCAGCTCGAGGCCCGCTCCGACGCGAACACCGCGACCTACCTCGACCGCGGCCCGGAGCGCTGGCGCATCCTCATCCGCCGCACGCGCTGATCCCGGGCGTCACCGGCCCCGGCGCGCTCCTGGGGCGTGAAGATGGAAAACGCCGCCCACACCGCACCCAAAGCAGCGTCTTCCATCCCCACGAAACCTCGACACCGGCCCAGAGATAGAAAACGCCGCCCAGACCACGCCCAGAGCAGCGAATTCCATCCCCACGCCCCGCCGCACCACCCCGCACGCACGAATGCCCGCCCCGATATCGGGACGGGCAGTCGCAGGATCCAGGATCCGGCGTCACCAGATCGTGACACGCTCCTCGGGTGCCAGCCACAGGCGATCCGACTCGGTCACGTCGAACGCCTCGTAGAAGGCGTCGATGTTGCGCAGGATCTGGTTGCAGCGGAACTCGTTCGGCGAGTGCGGATCGATCGTGAGCAGGCGGATCGTCTCGGCCTCGCGGCTCTTCTGCTGCCACACCTGCGCCCACGACAGCAGCAGTCGCTGCACGCCGGTGTAGCCGTCGATCTCCGGCGCGTCGGCCCCGCCGAGCGCGATCTCGTAGGCCTTGAGCGCGATGCCGAGACCGCCCAGATCGCCGATGTTCTCGCCGATCGTGAGGGCGCCGTTGACGTGGTGCTCGGGGCTCAGACCCTCCGGCACGAGCGCGTCGTACTGCGCGATGAGCGACGAGGTGCGCTTCTCGAACGCCTCCCGATCGGCGTCGGTCCACCAGTCCTGCAGGCGGCCGTCGCCGTCGTAGCGGCTGCCCTGGTCGTCGAATCCGTGCCCGATCTCGTGGCCGATCACGGATCCGATCCCGCCGTAGTTCGCCGCCGCATCGCGCGACGCGTCGAAGAACGGGTATTGCAGGATCGCCGCGGGGAACACGATCTCGTTCATGAGCGGGTTGTAGTAGGCGTTCACCATCTGCGGCGGCATGAACCACTCGTCGCGGTCGATCGGCTTGCCGACCTTGCCGATCGCGCGGTCGTGCTCGAACTGGGCGGCACGGCCGGCGTTGCCGATGAGGTCGTCGGCGTCGATCGCGACGGCGGAGTAGTCGCGCCACGTCTTCGGGTGGCCGATCTTGGGCGTGAACGCGTCGAGCTTCGCGAGAGCGCGCTCGCGGGTCTCCGGGCTCATCCACTCGAGCGTCGTGATCGACTGCCGGTACGCCTCGAGCAGGTGGGCGATCAGCTCGTCCATCGCGGCCTTGGCGGACGGCGGGTAGTGCCGCTCGACGTAGACCTTGCCGACCGCGTCGCCGAGCGATCCCTCGACCAGCGAGACGCCGCGCTTCCAGCGCTCGCGGATCGTGGGGACGCCGGTGAGCTCGGTGCCGTAGAACGAGAAGTTCTCGTCGATGATGTCGTCGGTGAGGTACGCGGCGAGGCCGTGCACGACCTTGGCCCGCAGCCAGGCCTTCCAGTCGTCCAGGCGCTCGGCCGTGAGCAGGGATCCCAGCCCCGAGAAGAAGCTCGGCTGGTAGGCGACGACCTCGGCGAAGGCCGCGGCACCCGCAGGGCCCGCGACCGCATCGCGCCACGGGGCGAGGTCGACGCCCGCGAGCGCCTGCAGCTCGTCCCAGCTCTTCAGGTTGTACGTCTTCACCGCGTCGCGGCTCTCCACGTTGTCCCAGTGCTGCGCGGCGATCTCGTGCTCGAGCGCGAAGGCTCGGTCGGCCTGCGCCCCGGCGTCCGCGACACCGGCGAGGCCGAGGATCCGCTCCAGGTGCGCGCGGTACGCGGTGCGGGTGCCCTCGAAGCTCTCCAGACGGTAATAGCTCTCGTCCGGGAGCGAGATGCCCGCCTGCACGACGAACGGCACGTAGCGCGCCGGGTTGCCCGGATCCGGCTCCACGAACACGCCGATCAGCGCCGCGATCCCCTGCCGGTCGAAGGATCCGACCGTCGCGAGGAACTCGGGGATCGACCCGATCGCATCGACGGCCGCGAGCGGGCCGGCCAGCGGGGCCGTGCCGTGCGCCGCGATGCGCTCGGTGTCCATGAAGCTTGAGAACAGGTCGCCGATCTTGCGCGCCTCGGTGCCGGGCTCGGCCGTCTGCGCCTCTTCGATGATGGCGCGGACGTCCTTCTCGGCCTGGTCGGCGAGCAGGTGGAAGGATCCCCAGCGCGCCTTGTCGGCGGGGATCTCGACCGTGCTGAGGAACGTGTGATTCACGTGCCGGTAGAGGTCGTCCTGGGGGCGGATCGCGGGGTCGAAGTCGCCGATGGCGAGCCCGGAAGGGAGAACGTCGGTCATGAGGATCAGCCTATGCGGCGGCGCCGACGCCCACGGCGTCCGGAGCCGCCCGAACTGAAGAACGGGACTCCGCGACGGTCAGGACTCGAGAAGGGCCTTCGCCTTGTCGAGGGCCGCCATCTCGCCGTCCATGCTCTTCTGCACCGGGCCGCCCATCAGCAGCTTCTTCACGCCGCCCAGCTCGACCGACAGGGAGAACCTCACCTGCGTGCCGCCCTCGCTCGCGGCGAAGTCGTAGCTGCCCGCCGGACGCACGGGGCCGGCGATCGTGGCGAACGCGTACCGCGTCGGCGCGGCGAGCTCCGTGATCCTGATGTCGGCGTCGATCGAGCGCCCGCCCGGGCCGGCGATCACCTGATGCACGGTGGCGCCCACGGCGGGAGCCCCCTCCGCGCTCATCTCCTTGACGCCGCTGCGCCATCTGAGGTCGTTGCGGGGATCGGTGAAGAACGCGAAGACCACGTCGAGCGGAGCGGCGATCTGGATCGTGCGGGAAGCGGAAGGCATGGGGCGATTATCCCGTGCGCGGCGGGTCGGCGACAGTCCCGCCCCGGAGACCCGCGGACCCGCGATTGCGCCGGACCGGATCCGAAACCGGGTGAACCGGAATATCGATCTGCCACTCAGCCCCTCGCGGTCTTAGGATGTGCAGTAGAGCGGCGTCTGGGGCGTCGCGGGATGGGGATCCCATGCGCGGAATGGGGCAGATGCTCGTGCTTTCGGGCGCGGCACGGGCCGAGGACGTGACGGCAGCGATCGGCGTGGTCGGAGACGGTGACGCGCTGTCGCCGTACCTGCTGCGCAAGGGCGTGATCAGCGAGGCGCAGCTCGCCGAGGCGGTGTCGATGAACACGGGCACCCCGTTCGTCGACCTGTCCGGCTATCCGCTGGACCCCGAGGTGATCGCCCTGGTGCCCGGCGCGCTCTGCCGGCGCTACCGGCTGCTGCCGCTGCGGCGGCATCGCGACCAGCTGACCGTCGCGATGCTGGATCCGACCGACATCATCGCCCTCGACGACATCGCGAGCCTGACCGACCTGCGCGTCTCGCCGGTCGTGGTCACGGGCGAGGCGCTGGATCAGGCGTTCGAGCGTTTCCTGCGCTCGGACGAAGAGCTCACTGACCTGTCCGAGCAGATCGGCGAGTCGTCGTCGAGCTCGACGGTCGTGTTCACGGAGCAGCTCGACGACCAGGATGCCGACGCACCGGTCGTGCGATTCGTGAACCTGCTGATCACCCAGGCGATCAACGACCGTGCGAGCGACATCCACATCGAGCCCGGCGAGCACCGGCTCACTGTGCGGTTCCGCATCGACGGCGTGCTGCATGAGATGCAGCGCGCCGACCGCAGCATCCAGGACGGCGTGATCTCACGGCTGAAGATCATGTCGTCGATCGACATCGCCGAGAAGCGCGTGCCGCAGGACGGCCGCATCTCGGTGCTGCACGAAGGACGCGGCGTCGATCTGCGCGTGGCGACCCTGCCGACGGTGTGGGGCGAGAAGATCGTCATGCGGATCCTGGACAACAGCGGCCAGATCATGGCCATGTCGGATCTGAAGTTCTCCGAGACAAACGCCGAGCGCTTCACCCAGGCGATCTCGCGCCCGCACGGGATGGTGCTGGTGACCGGGCCGACCGGATCCGGCAAGTCGACCACGCTGTACACGGCACTGCGCGCGGTTGCGAACCCGCGCGTGAACGTGATCACGGTCGAGGATCCGGTGGAGTACCGGATGACCGACATCAATCAGATCCAGGTCAACCCGCGCGCCGGGCTCACGTTCGCGACGGCGCTGCGGTCGATCCTGCGTGCGGATCCGGATGTCGTGCTGGTCGGCGAGATCCGCGACCGGGAGACCGCCCTGATCTCGATCGAGGCGGCGCTCACCGGGCACCTCGTGCTGTCGACGCTGCACACGAACAACGCGCCGAGCGCGCTCACCCGGCTCGTCGAGATCGGCACCGAGCCGTTCCTCGTCGCGACCGCGCTGACCGCCGTGGTCGCACAGCGGCTGGCCCGCCGGCTGTGCACGAAGTGCCGCCAGCCGATCGACGACGACAGCGCGATGCTCGAGGCCGTCGGCATGCCGGTCGACCTCATCCCCGGGGCGACCGTGTACCGCGCGGTGGGCTGCTCGGCGTGCTCGAACACGGGCTACCGCGGCCGGGTCGGGCTGCACGAGGCGATGGAGGCCACCGACCGGATCGAGCAGTCGTTGGTGGGGCGGGCCACCGGCGGCGAGCTGCGCGAGATCGCACTGGAGCAGGGCATGATCCCGCTGCGCGACGACGGCTGGGCGAAGGTCGCCCAGGGCATCACGACGATCGAAGAGGTGCTGCGCGTCTCGGTGTGAGAATCTCAGGTTCTCAATCGCGCGCCTGGTCATCTAGATCGTCAAATGCGAGCTCATTCTCCCGAGAGCGACCGCTGCTTACGATGCTTTCAGCGCGACCACGTCGGCTCGACTTCGCGGGGAATGCGGCGCCCTTCCCGTACGTGACGCTGGGCCCTCGCGTTGCTTCAGAGGTCTTCCTGAGTATCTGTCGCTCGACGAGATCCGCAAGAACTCGCGACGCACCGACCGTGTCAAGGTCAAGAAGGACACGCACCATCCGTGCGTTGATGACGCCCGTCTCGTTCACCAACTCGATGATCTTTCGATCAACTTGATCGGTCGTCCTCCGACGATAGGTCACCGCAGAGCCGAGCGCCGCGAGCGCCTCTTCCCGAAGCCGATATTTCGGGTGAGCGCGTCGCGCCGTTTCACGGGTCGGTTCGAGAAGGCGGATCTCCTCAGCGCTGAGGCGCGAAAGCACCGACTGCGCCTCCACGACCGCTGGCTTCTGAAGCAGCGGAGTCAGTTCCTCCGCACTCACAGTCCTCTGCGTCAGGAGCGTGAGGAGGATGACCATCGTGTCCGCGTCCACAGCCTCCTCCTGCGGCAGAGTCGCGACATATCTCGCCAGTGAGGTGTTCGGCGCGCCGCCGAGGAGGGTCACGTCGACCCGTGTGAAGTCCGCTGAGAACCGCGGTGGCTCGTGGCCGAGACGCGCCATCTCTGCGTACATCCGATCGACGCCGGATCCGGCGGTTTCAGCCAAGCCAAGTGTCCGCAGCGCCGCGGCGAGATTGGCGTTACGAGTTCGCGACGATGTTGTGAGGACGTTGTTCACGCTGACCCCGGGGACGAAGCCTCCGGGAGACGAAACTCTGAGCTGGGTCAGTGTGTGTTCGACCGCGATCCGTTCGGAACTGAAGTAGTCGCGGTGCATCACGCCGTTGATTACCGCTTCGCGGACCGCCGGTTCTGGAAGATCCGCGATGTGAAGCTGCTGACCCTTTCCGATTGATACGGGTGTCGTTTCGAGCCGCGCCCCAATCAGATCGAAGACTCGTTGAATAGCCACGACAAGTGGTCCCGTGAGCTGCTCATTCGCGGTCAGCTGGCCGGCGGGTGTTCGCCGATGAGTGTACGAGATCAGCACGGCGTGCTCGTATGCGCGCGTGACAAGCAATGCGCCGGCGTTCGTCAGAGTCTGATCTTCGAGCACCACCCCCAATGCCCGGAGGAGGTCCACATCCGTCGCCTCGGCGAGGCGTCGCTTCCCGAGGTCGATCGATCGCGCGAGCATCTCACGTGCCACCTGCATTGAGACCGGGTCAGCTTCGACGGCAGGGACCCCGCTCGGCTGAGCGCTCCAGTCTCTTCCTGTCTTCCGTGCGGTCACGGCTGCGATCCGCTCCGTAGACATCGGAAGACATCGATCGGCGACACGTTCGGTCGGAATCCTTCCGTTCGCACTGTGCACCTGCGTGCTGACCGGAATGGTGAGGACCAGCACCGTCCCCTGCATTGTCGTGCGCGTCTCGGCTTCGACGAGAAGCGGCGGCTGGGTGACTTCATAAATGCGGAGGCGTGTCTTCTCGGGGTCCAGATGGGTGCCGACGAACGCCGCAGCGCCTGTCTTCCTGTCATCGACGCCGACGACAAGATGACCGCCCGCCGCATTGGCCAGACACGCAGCCGCCTCTGCAATGTTCCCCAGGTCGTCCTTGACCGACCTGCCGTCTGTCTTGAACTCGAGGCATAGTGCTTCGCTGTCCGCTGCGGAATATGTGCCCTCCACGATCCGGGCGAAGACACGATCCAGTGCATCCACGACGACCTCCATTCGTGACGGCCTACTCTTCGAGTTTCTGAGGAGTTTTACTTCACCCTACACCGTGAAGGGTTACGCAAAACTTTCGGGAAACAACGAGCTGAGGACAGTCCCGTTCCGACAACGCAATGATCACGCCGAGGCCCGCGATCAGCGCGGGCTCGATGAGCGACGACAGCTGCTCGGTGGCGGTATGGGAGGCTGAACCCATGACCAACGTCACAAGCCGACTCGACCGGATCGCCGTGGATCCGGCGATCGTGCACGGCAAGCCGCGCATCCGCGGCAGCCGCGTCACTGTGCAAGTCATCCTCGAGCTTCTCGCCGCGGGCGAGACCATCGACGAGCTGCTCTCCGAGTACGACGAGTTGTCCCGCGAGGACATCCTGGCCGCGCTCGAGTATGCAGCGCATGTCGCCGGCGGAACCCAGGTTCTGTCGTTCGTCGCGTGAGCAGCAGACTGTCCCGGACAGGAGATCTCCTCCCGAACGCGAGCGGGAACGCGCGGAAGCGAGCAAGCGGGAACAGAACTGCCCGACCACCCCAGACGCTCAGTGCTGCTTCGCCAGGTCGCCGTACAGCGTGAAGATCGGCAGGTAGAGCGAGATCACCATGCCGCCGATGACCACGCCGAGGCCGACGATCAGCACGGGTTCGATCAACGACGACAGCTGCTCGGTGGCGGTCTCGACCTCGTCCTCGTAGAAGTCGGCGATGCTGCCGAGCATCTCGGCGAGCGTGCCCGACTCCTCGCCGACCGCGACCATCTGCGACACCATCGAGGGGAACACCTCGGCCGCCGCCAGCGGGGCGGCAAACGAGCGCCCGCCGCGGATCGACTCCTGGATGTCGCGCACGGTCTGCTCGATCTTCCAGTTGTTCGAGGCCTGCCCCACGATCGACAGCGCCTGGATGATCGGCACACCGGCGTCGAGCATCATCGACAGGTTGCGGGAGAACCGCGCCACCGCCATCTTGGTGAGCAGCTTGCCGAAGATGGGCAGCTTCAGCAGGAACGGATCCACGACCTTGCGGTACGCATCGGTGTAGCGGTTGCGCGCCCACCAGATCCACACGATGATCACGACGACCGCTAGCGCAGGCACGATCCAGACCATGTTCTCCGAGATCGTGATGAGGATCTGCGTCGGCAGCGGCAGCGTCGTGCCGAGCCCCTCGAACATCTTCTTGAACACGGGCACCACGAAGGTGAGCATCACGGTCACGCCCAGGATCGCGATGATCAGCACGACGAGCGGGTATGTCGTGGCAGCGCGGATCTTGGCGTGCAGATCGGCCTGCTTCTGGTAGGTCTCGGCGATCGAGTTCAGCGCCCTGCCGAGGAACCCGCCGGCCTCGCCCACGCGGATGATCGAGACCATGAGCGGAGGGAAAACCTGCGAATGCCGCGCCATCGAGGCGGACAGCGAGGATCCGGACTCCACATCGCTCTGCACGATGACGAGCACCTGCTGCAGCTTCTTGTCGTCGGCCTGCTCGGCCAGCACGGTGAGGGTGCGCAGCAGCGGCAGGCCGGCGTTGATGAGCGCGGCCATCTGCCGGGAGAAGATCGCGAGCGTCTTCGCCGACACTCCGCGACGCAGCGACGGCAGCGAGATCTCGCGATGCAGCCCCGTCTTCGCGACCGGTGCGACGTGCAGCGGGGTCAGCCCCTGCGCCTTGAGCTTGGCGGCGACCGTGCTGTCGCTCGAGGCGTCCATCGTGCCCTTGACGGTCTGCGCGGTGGCCGGGTCGAGGGCCTGGTATTCGTACTCCTGCACACCGGCCATCAGGATCCCCACTCCTCGAGTTGTGCGCCGCCCGCGAACGTCGACCAGGATTCGGCGTCGAGGTCGGCGGGCTGCACGTGCACGCCGTCGAGCGACTTCGGATCGACGGCGAAGGTGCGGGCGACGTGCGCGGCGATCAGCCCCTCGCCGACCAGCCGGCGCAGATCCTGGTCGAGCGTGTGCATGCCGAACGCTTGACCTGCCTGCATGGTCGAGTACAGCTGCGAAACCTGCCCCTCGCGGATCAGGTTGGCCACGGCCGGGGTGTTGATGAGCACCTCGGTGGCGATCGTGCGGCCGCCGGACTGCGCGCGTGGCAGCAGCGTCTGGCTGATGATGCCCTGCAGGGTGTCGCCGAGCTGGGTGCGGATCTGGTGCTGCTGGTCGGCGGGGAACACGTCGACGATGCGGTTCACCGACTTCGCCGCGCCCTGGGTGTGCAGCGTGGAGAGCACGAGGTGGCCGGTCTCCGCCGCGGACAGGGCGGTCGAGATGGATTCCGGATCGCGCAGCTCGCCGACCAGGATGACGTCGGGATCCTGCCGCAGCACCCGCCGCAGCGCCTCGGCGAAGGAGGCGGTGTCGCTGCCGACCTCGCGCTGGTGGATGAGCGCGCGGCGGCTGGTGTGGTGGAACTCGATCGGATCCTCGATGGTCACGACGTGCACGGGGCGGATCGAGTTGATGATGTCGACCATCGCGGTGAGCGTGGTCGACTTGCCGGATCCGGTCGGGCCGGTGAGCAGCACGAGTCCGCGCGGGCGCAGGGCGAGTTCGTGCGCGATCTCGGGAGCGCCGAGCTCTTCGAGTGTGAACACGCGGTCTGGGATGAAGCGCAGGGCCATCGCGATCTCGCCGAGCTGACGGAACACGTTCACGCGGAACCGGCCGACGCCCTCCGCGGCATGCGCGAGGTCGACCTCGTGCCGGGTCGCGAACTCCTCCCGCTGCGGATCGGTCATCAGGTCGTAGGCGGCCTGCTCGACCCAATCGGCGCTGAGCACCTCGGGATGACCGGGGATCGAGTGCAGGTCGCCGTCGACGCGCATGAGAGGTGCGGTGTCGGCGGTGATGTGCACGTCGGAGGCGCCGGACCGGGCGCCGACGGCGAGGATCCGGGTGAGCTCGACGGCGCTCATTTCGCCGCCGCCCCGCTGGTCGCGTCCGGACTCACGAACGCAAAGAGATCGATCTGGATCTTGGGACCACCCGGGTCGGGGTGGACCGTCACCTTGTCCACCGCGAGCAGGCGGTCGGATCCGCGCAACCCGTCCAGGAAAGCCTGCACCGCGGTCATGTCGGGTGCGGTCACGGCGATCGTGATCGGGATCTGCTGTCGACCGGACCCGGCTGAGCCCGGAACCGAAGTCGCCGACGTGCCAGCCCCACCCGCCTGAGAGGTCTGACCTGCAGCGTTCGTGGTGGCCTTGGCAGTGCTGTTCGCATCGGCGACAGGCCCCGAAGGGGCGGTGGGCTGTGGCGTCGGCTGCGGCGCGGGTTGCGCCTTCTTCTCGGCCGCGGCAGCAGGGCCGGCCGAGATCGGCGCGGTGCGCGCGACGAACGCGGTCAGATCACCGCGGACCGCGCTCGTGATCGTGACCCCGGCGGACTGCGCGGAACGTCCGATGATGTCGAACACCTCGTCGAGTCTCGGATCAGCGGGGATCTGTCCTCTCAGAGCCGCGACCGAGGCGTCGATCTCGCTCTTGCGCGCCTTCTGTTTCTGCAGCTCGGCGATCTGGTTCTCGTACGTGTGGTTGGTGGTCGTTGCGAGCGTGGTGGACTCCTGGGCGGCGAACGCCTGACCTGCTAGTGGCAGCACCCCGAACACCACGGCGAGCGCGACGACGGCGATCGACACCAGAGCGCCAAGCAGCGTGATCAACGACTTGGTCATTTGGTAGCCTCCTTGACGAAGCGGCCGGAGTAGACCGTCTGATCGAAAGTGATGTCGACGGTGTACGTGTAGCGGCCCGGCGTCGCCGAACTCCTCGCCGCGGCGCTGGCGTCAGCGGTAAGTATCCCGTCGACGTCGCGGAGCGCACGAGCGTAGGGGCCCAGGTCTACTGGGTTGGGGCTGTCGATGGTCAGCGTCCCTGTGAGTCCGACCGTCTTCTTCGCAGCGTCCTTGTCCAAGGTCGTCGCGCCCGGATCTGCCCCCGGGGTGAGGTCGAAACCGACCAGCGTTGTCCCAGCCGGCAGCACGCTGCGGGCCTTGTCGAGCACACTCGTCCAGGCCAGATCGGATCCCATGGCGTCCGCGCGGAAGTTCTGCAGCTCACTCTCGGTCGCGAGCGCCTTGCTCACCTCTGATAGTGCGCCAATCTGCCCGATCAAGGTGATGGACCGCGCTTGCTCTGCCGCCGCATTTTGCTCGGCGTACAGCTTCCACGCGTACGTGGCTCCGACGAGTACCACCGCGAGCAGCACGGCGAGCAGGCAGATGCGCACCCAGACAGCGGACAGGGCTTCCCGCTCACGTCGCTCGATCTCGGAGGGGGGCAGCAGATCGACCCGGGGCGGACCACCCGGGGTCACGGCGGCGATGCGTGCCATCAGCGGTCCTTTCCGAGGGCGAGGCCGAGAGTGCTCACGAGGTTCAGTGCGAGTTCCCCTGAGGGTTCCGGAACCCGGGACGGCATCAGGTTGTTGACACCGAGCGAGTGCACCGGCATTTCGACGGCCTCGGCTAACCCGGAGGCGACTCCGTCGACCGCGGAACCCGCGCCGCACAGCAGCACCTGCTCGATCGGCGTGGCGTCCGGCCTATTCAGGTAGAACGCGAGCGTGCTCCGCATGCGGCTGATCACATCGGCGACGGGACGCTGACCGACGTCGCTGCGCAGTGAACCGTGTGGCACTATGCCGGCCGCTCCGATCGGGTCGTCCAAGCCGATCCTGGTCGGATCCACCGTGCCCGCGGCGACGAAGGTGCCGTCACCTGCACCAGCCGGCGCGACCATCTGCGCGTTCCGACGGCGTACTGCCGCAGTCTCCAGGTCCACCGGGGTGATCCGGACAAATTCGGGAATCCCTTCCCGCAGGATCACGATCTGGGTCGTGTGGTCGCCGATGTGAATCACGGCGGTGGTCCCGGTCGGGGCCACCCGAGCCGACGCCCTGGCGAGGCCAAAGGCGGCGAGATCGACCCCATCGATGCGAATCTTCGCCCGCGAGAAGGCGGCGATCATCGCCTCGACGGTGTCAGACACCGCGGCCACCAGCAGCCCGTGTAGCTGATCTCCCTGCTGCGAGGTGGGATAGAAGTCAAGCACTGCCTGCGCGACCGGCACAGGCAGGAGGTCCTGCACCTGGAACGGCAACGCCTGACGCAGCAGATCGGGGGCCATCGCATTTGTCGTATGTTCGCGCACCAGCACACGCCGACTGGCGATGCCGAGCGTGGCCGACTTGGCTCGGATCTTGGCCGTACTCCAGAGCTGGCGGATCGCAACCGCGACGGCTCCCTCGTCGAGCACTTCGGAGTCGTGAGACGCGTCAGGGGGCAACGGGACTTCACCATAGGCGAGCACCTGCGGCTGTTTCTCGACGCTCACCTCGACCGCGCGCACGCTCTCCTCAGTGATCTCGACCCCCACGTGACTCTTCGCCATGCTTCTTCTCCCCTGAAGTTCTTCTCTGGTCCCTGAGCCTGTCGAAGGGACTCAGCTAAGTCCCAGCATTCCGACATACCAACGACCGATCGGCTCACCCGCTGCGATCCCAGCCCAAGCCCCTGCGATCATCCAGGGACCGAACGGGATCGCGGTCTTGCGTTTCGCTCGGCGCAACAGGATCAGCACGACTCCGAACACCCCGCCGAGCACAAAGGCAGCGAAGGCACCGACAGCGAGCGTCGCCCAGCCGACCCACCCGAGGTAGAGCCCGACCAGGGCTGCGAGCTTCACGTCTCCCCCGCCCATCCCGCGCTGCGCGACGAGGCGCACGATGAAGTAGAAGGCGTACAGGATCACAGCCCCAGCGACAGCACGCAGCAGCGTCGGCCATGCGGTCGCTGAGCCTGTCGAAGCGCCCACCGCTGCAGCCGCCGCGAACAACACGATCCCCACCGCGATGCTCGGCAAAACGATCACGTTCGGGAGGCGCTTCGTGTCGAGATCGATGAGCGTGAGCACGATCGACACCGCGGCAAAGTACAGGAACGCGACAAGCGCAAGCCAGAACGCCGGATCCGCCCCTGCGCCCACAACGGGGTCGTTCGAGCGAAGCGAGACGAAACGCGGCGATCCGACCGACGACCCCTGTCGAAGCACCCACACCGTCACCAGCACGAACACGACCCCTGTGATCGCCTCGACGAGCGGGTACCGGGCGCTGATCGGAGCACGGCAGTGCGCGCATCTCCCACGCAAAGCCAGCCACGAGACGACCGGCACGTTCTGCCACCACCGGATCGGAGAATCGCAGTTCGGGCACCGGCTCTCCCGCATCAGCGAGATACCCGCCGGAACCCGATAGGCGACGACGTTGAGGAAGGATCCGATGATCAGGCCGTAGAGGCCCGCCAGCGTGAGCAGCAGGGCAATCATCCCGTCTCCCCCTGCGAGACGAGGGTGGGCGGAAGGATGGTGGTGCTAGACGACGCCGGATTGCTGACGGAGTTGGCCACCTTGCATCCGAGGTCGATAACGGGCGTCCACGACATGGGCGTGCAGGTGAAATCCGGGTGCACCCAGTGCGCGCTGCCGTCGTTGTTCGCGTAGAACTGACCCTTGAAGATCAGGCCGTTCTGCGAGGGATTGTTGAGCCCGCACGGGGTGTAGAACATCATCCGCGCCTGTAGCGGCGTCGAAGACCCCGGCAAGCTGAGGGTGTCGCTAGCCGATCCGGATCCGCACGTGGGCGCGGAGTCGTTGAGGTTCCCATCCGCATGAATGAAGAACAACTGCGGCGCGTTGGACAGATCGGCGAGGGAACTCGAAGTGAGAGCCCCCGTGACATTGAGCGTCATTGCCGAACCTGCCGCAATCAGGAAGACGGCGTCGTACGCGAGAGCGGCGGGTCCGATGGTGATGGTCACCGGTCCCGTGCAAGTGCTGAAGTCGATGCCAATACGGGTGTTTGGCGCGGCGGGCGCAACCGTCAGCGAGCCGCTGACGTCCGACCCGTTGCACGGTCCGGTCTGCCATTGGATGTTCCCACCCCACGCGGCTCGGGAGGTGCCCAGATTGCGCCACGTGGTCATCGTGATCACCGTGGCCAGCGTCGGGTTGGTCCGGCTTGTTCCGGGTGTCGCGGCAGGCGTTCCGCACAGCGCGGCGTTCGCCGCGGGACTGGGCGAACTAGCACACATCGAAACCGATGGCTTGGGGACGGCGCCGCCGGAATAGCTCTGCCCCGTTGCATACCCACCGAGGATGGTCGGCTGCGATCCAAGGGTAAAAGTGCGATCTGCATAGGCGAAACCGCTCGCGGGGTTGGACGTATCACCGAGCGAGAAGTGGTTCGCGGTGAGTTTCACATTACCTGCGGTGACGAGATTGCCTTTCACCGTCGCACCGCTTCCGCCCGTAGCCGTGATGTCGCCCGACGCGTAGACACTGCCGTTGACAGTGCAGTCTGCGCTCAGATCGACGGTGCCGTTCGGTACCCACAGATCGCCGTTGATGGTCGAGTGCGAGTTGCAGGCATAGGGCCCGTTGCGAATGACGAGGTCGCCCGTGTAGTTCGACTGGGTCGCGAGGAACGACCCGTCGAAGTACGACATCGTGCCGCCGGGCGAGTTCGTGATCGACACAGGACGCTGATAGGTGGACACGATCGTCGTCTGCGAGCCGTCCGCGCCCTTTCCGCTAGCAGTGATCTGGATCGTCGCATTGGCCGATGCGCTCAAGCATGCGTCGGTGAGATGTCCGGCATCGGGGCCTACGATGGCGCTCACGGAGAAGTAGAACGGCGCCGCCGCCGCATCGGCGATCGACTTTGTGCACGGATGGGCGACGATTGTGGCGAGCATCTGATCGCGACCGGACTCCGCCGCGACGAACGCCTGCGTCGTGCTCTTGTTGCTGGCGTTGCTCTGGATCGTGAACATTACGGCGGCCGCGACCAGCGCGGCTGAAATGAACCCGACGAGCATGACGACCAGGACTGCGACCAGCGCGGCTCCGCGGTCGTCATCGTCGCGGTCGCGGGCATCGAGGAAACTGCGGACTACCAGCATGGCGCCAGGCTCCCCGCTGCAGCGTTGCGCATATACGCGGTGCCGGTGAAGCGGACGGGTGCGGCCGCGACGGTGCCACTGTCCGACTTGCTGAGCGCACTAAAAGTGTAAGTAACTGTGTTCCCGCTCTTCACGAAGAATGGCGCACCGGACTGCGCGATGTTCTTCTGCCAGATCGGCCAGCCCGACGCCGCGGCCGGAGCCGCGGTCACCGTCATGTGGGCGCCGTCTGCCAGGAGCGAGAACGCCTGGCATTGTCTGTTGCCCCCGAGTGAACTGTCCACGCGCAGAGTCGAGCCATCGGCCGACACATCGAATGCGACGGCGTTGCGCATCGCGCGCTCGATCTCGGATGAAACGAGCTGGCCGCTGGTGGTTGCCTGACTCTGCGTGCGCACGGCCTCCTCCGACTTCCAAGTGTTGACGAAAATCGTGGCGATAACGGTGCCAAGGATTCCGAGAATGATAACCACCACAATCAGTTCGATGAGCGAGAGTCCGTCGTCACCTCGGTCTACGTTCATGGGACGGTCACCGGGTTGGGCGGAATCATCACTAGCGCATCGGCAGTCGCGAGCGTCACCGATCCCTGCAGCGCTGTTATGTGGAGCGACACTACAGACCCGGCGGAGCAGGACCCGATCGTCGCCTGCGTAGTGAAGGTCTGTCCCCGCCCGTCCGCGAACGATCGAGGTATTGCGGACGTGCCAACGATCGACCCTATGGTCCCGCAGACCGGGTTCTGCCGCACTTGGTCGACAAGGCCATTCACCTGGCGGGTGGCGGTCGCGACTGTCGACTGCTGGGCCGAGTATCGCAACCCGTTCATCAGCGCGGGCAGGAGCGCCAGCGCGATAATGCCCAACAGGAACATCGCGATGACGACCTCGACGAGGCCGAATCCTTCATCATTACGTGTGCGCACGAACGGCCCTTCGGCTGGGCTGGGAGATACGGCGGGGATCCGCCTCACCGGATCCCCGCCGTATGGTGTAAGACGCTAGTTACAACCTGACCCGTCCGCCTTCGCGGCCGGACCGGCAGTGAACGACTTGGTGAATCCCGTCGCCGTGACGCAGACGTCTGTCACGCTCGTCCCCTTGGTAAGAGCGGTTGTGATGTCGCCGGATCCACCAGATGCCGCCGCCGTTGTGGCCGAGGCAACGGTTCCTCCGGGCGCTGCGAATGCGACGGCCGCTGCCGTCGCTCCGTTCGCGGCAGCTGCCTTAAGGGCATTGTCTTGGGCCTGCGACTGGATGTTCGCAAAGATCGGAATGGCGATCGCCACGAGAATCCCGAGGATCACCACCACGATGATCAGCTCGATGAGTGAGAATCCGGCTTCTTCGCCGTTCTCGCGTGCTTGCCTGCGCGCATCGATGGCGCGACGAATATTGAGCATTGATAGTCCCCATTTCAGAGAGTCGTTTCGGGTAAAACGCGCTCTGTGAACCGGCGCATGCCCTGCGCCCAAAATGCCGGGTAGTCCCGGTCCCCAGATCCGGAAGAAGGATCGTCCCATGACCCTTGATTCCTGGGAACAGGATGGACCCAATCGGGGCTCAGCGCAAGAGATTGATGGAAACCACTATTTCGGGATACTGATCGCGGCGGGGAGGGGCGCGTTTCGTCTCGCTCCTCGCTCCGCTCGGGGCTCGCTCAACGACCCCGATTAGGGGGTCCCTTCGACAGGCTCAGGGACCGGAGGGCTCAGGGACCGGGGGCTCAGGGACCGGGAGCTCAGGGACCGGGGGCGGCCGGACCTGCGGGCAGCTCCACCTTCAGGCAGAAGCCGGCGTCGGTGTGCTCGGCGAAGACGTCGCCGCCGTGGGCTCGGACGAGGCCGCGGGCGATCGCCAGGCCGAGGCCGGCGCCCGAGGCGACCGCGTCGGCACCCGATCCGCCACGGGACGGATCCGCACGCCAGCCCACCTCGAACATGCGGTCCAGATCCTCGACGGCCACGCCGCTGCCGTGGTCGAGCACGGCGAGCACGAGCCGGTGCGGAGCCGGCGACTCGGCGAACACGAGCACCTCGGATCCCTCCGGCGCATGCCGCACGGCGTTGCTGAGCAGGTTGACGATCACCCGGGTGAGCTGATGCGGATCCGCCCACAGCATGTGCCCCTCGATGCCCTGCTGCACGATCCGCACGCGGTGCCCGCCCGCCGCCGCGATGACGTCCGACACGGCGTCGGAGACGATGTCGAGCAGGTCGACCTGCTCGGTGCGCAGCCGCAGCGAGCCCGACGTGATCCTCGACAGCTCGAACAGGTCGTCGACCATCCGGCTCATCGTCTCGATCTGCGCGCGCACCTGCCCTGGCAGCTCCGCCGGATCCGCCAGCCCCGCCTCGGCCGACTCGGCGAGAGCGCGGATCGCCGTGAGCGGGGTGCGCAGGTCGTGCGACATCCACGCCAGGAACCGCCGCCGGTCGGAGTCGGCCCGCTCCAGCTCGGCCCGCGCCTCGCTGAGCCGGGCGGACACCTCGGCGAGCTCGGCCGACAGCTCGTCGAACTCGCGCCAGCCGCTGCGACCGCCGTCCACGACGTCGCCCTCGCCGACCCTTCGCACGGCGGTCGACAGCTTCTGCACCGACGCCCGCGCAGCGCGCGCGGTGACCCACGCGGTCGCCAGCGCGCACAGCAGCGCCGCGCCGAGCACCCAGACCAGCACCGTGAAGTCGTGCACAGACAGGTACATCTCGCCCGAGATCGCGAGCACGCCCGTCGCCAGCGCGAGCACTGACGCGACCCCCACGACGACGAGCCGGAACGTGAGCCCCGCCCGGCGGGCACGGCGCAGCACGAGCACGGCGACGACGGCCACGACCGCCGCGCAGCCGAGCGCGGTGAGCACGATGAGCAGCACGTCCAGCGCGCCGAGGGGCATCATGAGCGCGCCTCGCGGTGCCGCAGAGGGATGCGGATCCGGGCGTTCATGAGCCGGATCCGTCGGCCGAGAACCGGTACCCCGCACCCCACTCGGTCAGCAGGTGCCGCGGGCTGCGCGGATCCTGCTCGATCTTCTCGCGCAGCCGGCGCACGTGCACGGTGACGGTCGACGCCTCGCCGAACGACCAGCCCCACACCTCGCGCAGGATGTCGTCACGCGAGAGCACCTCGCCGTCGTGCTGCACGAGATGCGCGAGCAGCTCGTACTCGCGGGCCGCCAGCACCACCTCCTCCTCGCGCACGCGCACCCTGCGGCGGGCCGGATCCAGCCGGAAGTCGCCTTTCGCGATCTCCCGCGTGGGCGCGGCCGCCGCCCGGGAACGACGCAGCAGCGCCCCCACCCGCAGCAGCAGCTCGCGCAGCGCGAACGGCTTCACCAGGTAGTCGTCGGCGCCGGTCTCGAGCCCCTCGATCCGCTGCTCAACCTCGCCCAGCGCAGTCAGCATGATGATCGGCACGGCGGAGCGCGCTCGCGCGTCGCGCGCCAGCTCGTCGCCGCTGAGGCCGGGCAGCATCCGGTCGACGATGAGCAGGTCGGGCGGATCCGCCTGCACGGCGCGCTGGGCGGAGACCCCGTCGCCGAACCCCTCGACGAAATACCCGTTGGCGCCGAGGTAACGCTCGACGGCCGCACGCACGGTCGGGTCGTCCTCGACGATCACGATCCGCGGCTCGGGCTCCTCCATGGTCCGAGGCTAGCCCCGCCGGGCCGGGCGGATCCGCGATCCTTACGGCCTCGAAAGAACTCCCCCGCCCGGATCCGCGCCGACTTAGCGTCGCCTTGTCCTCGAAACCTGTTGGCGGGATCCCCGCCAGGAATGGAGCAATCATGCGCAAGATCGCACTCGTCCCCGTCGCTGTCCTCACTCTGGGCCTTGCGCTCGCGGGGTGCAGCTCGACCCCGGCGGCGTTGCCGTCCTCGCCCGACAAGATGGCATCCTCGTCATCGATGCCGTCGTCGTCGCCGATGAGCTCGGACATGCAGAAGACCGGCACGTTCATGGGTCTCAACGGCAAGAACGTGAAGGGCACCGTGACCATCTCGGGATCCGACCTGAAGCTCACCGGATTCTCGTCCGACGAGGGCCCCGACCTGCACGTCTACCTGACCACGGGCACCGACGAGGCCGCCGTCTCGGCCGGCAAGGAGATCAGCACGGTGGTCTTCAACCAGGACACGCAGTCGTTCATGCTGAGCGGCGTCGACGCGTCGATGTACACCGATGTCGTGATCCACTGCGACAAGGCCAAGGCGGTGTTCGGGGCCGCCCCGTTGTCATGAGCGCGGCGAGCGTGGTGCTCGGCGCTCCCTCTCAGGCCCTGGCCGGCGGTACGCGGCGCGGGCTCCTGGTCGCGGCGCTTCTGGGCGGCGCGGCCAGGATCGCGGCCGGCGTGCTGTGGCTGGCGGAAGGATTCCTGAAGTACCGCGCAGGATTCGGATCCGCCGACATCCTGCTGGTCGCGCAGAGCACGGCGGGCAACAGCCGGGTGCCGTTCTTCTTCCGGCCGCTGGGCGCGCTCATGCAGGCCGCGCCCGCGCTGTTCGGGATCGCGATCCCGTTGCTCGAGGTGACGCTCGGGGTGCTGCTCGTACTCGGACTCGGACGCGTGCTGACCCCCCTGATCGCACTCGGATCCATCGCCACGCTGATGCTGTACTGGTCGTCGGATCAGCTCATCGCGCAGTACCCGATCCTGGTGCTGCTCTCGGGAGTGGTGCTGGCGCTTCCGGGGTCGGGGCGGATCGGGGTGGCGTGGTTGTGGGGGAGGCGGGGCGGTCGGGCGGGCCGGGCCCGGGAATAAGCTTCGGGGTTCGGGTTCGGGTTCGCCCGCGGGGCCTCGGGATCCCGCGGGCTCAGTCCCGGCGGAACCAGCGGCGGCGGGGAGGGCGGGGAGGATCCGCCGACGCTGCGGCGCTCGCCCGGCGCTCGTGCCAGGCCTCGATCTCGGCGTCCAGGTCACGCGGGCGGGTCACCACCGGCGGGCCGCCGAGCAGCTGGCGGCGCGCCTCGATCACGCGGCGGTTGAAGTCCTCCAGCACCGCACGCACGTCGCTCTCCCGCGGGATCGCGTCGAGCTGCGCGTCGAGCTCGCGATCCTCCACCCGCAGCAGGAGCGCGGGCGGTCCGAGTCCGGTCAGGTTCTCGCGCTCGATCTTCTGGCGGATCCACCAGTCCGGGTCGTGATGATCGCCGAGGCCCGGGATCGGCTTGCCCGCCCCGGGAAGATCGTCGAACTGCCCCTGCCGCATCGCGACCTGGATCGCGGTCTCTACGATCGCGGGCATCGACTCGGCGTTGAGCATGGCGGGCGGGGTGCGTGCGGGCTCGCTGTGTTCGGTCATCGCGATCCCTCCCGTTCGAGCCATTTCAGCTTACGCACGGAGGCCTGAGCGCGCGATCGGCGGGTGGAGAACGCGGGCGCTTTCGTCCTCCACAGGGCACGATCTCAGCGAGTTATCCACAGTTCGGATATTTAGGCTGATCTGGCGTTCGAATGTCGGTGGCCCCCTGTTGAATGGGGGTATGGCGACGATCACGAACGACCTCCTGGAGCGGCTCGACCTGCTGCTCCAAGAGGCGTGCGCGTCGAGCGAGATGGAGACCTCGTTCGACGGCTCGAGCGCGCCCGACCTGGTGCGGCTGATGCTGACGGCGGGGCAGGTGCAGCGGCGGCTCGACGCCATCGTCGCGGTCACGACCGGTGCCGTGCAGGATCGGGATCATCGGCTCTCCGACGAGCGGGTGTCGACGGCTGCCGGGTGCCGTGACGTCACGGAACTGCTCCGGCGCGCATTGCGCGTCGACACCGGCACCGCCCGACGGTACGTGCATGCGGCACGAGCCGTGCACCGCGACGTGCAGCTCAGCACCGGCGAGCCGCTGCCCGCGAAGTTCGAGGCGATGAGGGCGGCCCTGCGCGACGGGGTCGTGTCGGTCACCGGGCTTCTCGCCGCCGTCGGTCCGGTGGAGCGCGCCGGGAACCGGATCGGATCCGCCGAGCGTGAGGCGGTCGACCGGATCCTCGCCGATGCCGCCCGCGGTCTCGATCAGGCCGACGAGCAGGGCCGCCCCGGTCCGGCTCCCTCCACCGACGAACTCGCCGACATCGCCCGCGCCCTCATGCTCGTCCTCGATCCCGACGGCGCCGAACCGGACGACGATGCTGCGGATCGCGGTCGCTCCTTCCGGATCGGGCGGCTCAACCGCGGGCTGCATCCGGTATCCGGCGGGCTGCTGCCCGAGGTGGCCGGGCAGCTGCAGCGGCTGCTCGACGCTCTGAACAACCCCGCGGCCTCCGGCTCTCCGTCCATGACGGGGAAGGTCGCGTTCGGCCCCGACGACGGGGAGGTGGGTTCTCCCGACGAGGGCCGGGAGCCCGACGACGGCGTGGAGCCGGGCGATCCCGACGCGCTCCCGGATCCGGAGGACTTCCGCACGCCGGCCCAGCGCAACCACGACAACCTCGCCGCGATCCTCGGCGTCGCCGCCGCATCCGGGGGCATGCCCGAGCTCGGCGGTGCCGCCCCGACCCTCGTCGTGTCCGTGAGCGCCGAAGACTACGCCGTGGGAACCGGGCGAGCCGTGATCGAGGGCACTCGCGACGACGTCCCGCTCGGTGTCGCGCGGCATATCGCCTGCGCGGGCGGGATCCAGCGGGTCCTGTTCGACGAGCACGGCCAGATCGTCTCCATCGGCACCACTGCCCGCATCTTCAACGCCGCCCAGCGCCGCGCGATCACCCTCCGCGACCGGGAATGCGTGATCCCCGGCTGCCACATCCCGGCCACCTGGTGCGAGCTGCATCACGTGCGGGAGTGGGCCGACGGCGGGCCGACGCACACGAGCAACGGCGTTGCGCTGTGTTGGAATCACCATCGCACTCTGGAGACATCGGGCTGGCACATCCGCATGCGCCAGGGCGTGCCCGAGATCCGCGGACCGCACTGGTGGGATCCGTACGCCCGCTGGCACCGCCCGAGAACGCATGCGGGGGCCGGGCACGGCGCCCGCCGGATGCTCGCCGACGCCCTCGCTCCGCCGGGCGGGTAGGACGGGGCGGTGCCGCGACCGCGCTGTGTCGTCGGCCGCCCGTAGGCTCGTGGAGTGCCCCCACCGACACCGAACCCGATGCCGAGCGGGACGCCGCGCCCGAATCCGGCACCGACGCTGAATCGCGAGATCCTGCGGCTCGCGGTCCCGGCGCTGGGCGCGCTCGTGGCCGAGCCGGCCTTCCTCATGGTCGACGCGGCACTCGTCGGGCACCTCGGCACGGTTCCGCTGGCCGGGCTCGGGATCGCGTCCGCGATCCTGCAGACCATCGTCGGGCTGATGATCTTCCTCGCCTACTCGACCACCCCTGCGGTCGCGCGGAGGTTCGGCGCCGGCGAACACGGCGACGCCGTCTCCGTGGGGATCGACGGGATGTGGCTCGCACTCGGGCTCGGAGCCGTGCTCGCGGTCGCCGGATCCTTCCTCACCCCGGTCGTGATCCCGCTGTTCGGCGCGAGCGAGGCGGTCGCCGCGCAGACCAGCGCCTATCTGGTGCCGTCGATGTGGGGACTGCCCGCCATGCTCGTCGTCTACGCGGCGACCGGGCTGCTGCGCGGCATGCAGGACACGGTGACCCCGCTGTGGATCGCCGGGGCCGGCTTCGCCGCGAACGCCCTGCTGAACGCCCTGTTCATCTACGGCTTCGGCTGGGGCATCGGCGGATCGGCGTCCGGCACGGTCGTCGCGCAGTGGGCCATGGTCGCGGCCTACGTGCTCGTGATCGGCCGCCTCGCGCGGCGGCATGAGGCGTCCGTCAGCCCCGAGCTGTCCGGGATCCGCGGATCCGCCCGCTCCGGCGGCTGGCTGTTCCTGCGCACCGTGAGCCTGCGCGTCGCACTGCTCGCGACCGTCGGCGTCGCGACCGGGATCGGCACCCGCGAGCTGGCGGGCTGGCAGGTCGTGTTCACGGTGTTCTCGGCGGCCGCGTTCGCACTCGACGCGCTCGCGATCGCCGCACAGGCGCTGATCGGCAAGAGTCTGGGAGCTGCGGATCCGCGCAGCGCGCGGCACGTGCTCGCCCGCACGGTCGCGTGGGGCGCGTGGTTCGGCGTGATCGTCGGTGTGCTCATCGCCGTGCTCTCCGGCGTGGTCGGCCTCGCCTTCACGGGCGATCCGGCCCTCGCCGCACTGATCCAGCCCGCCCTCATCGTGCTCGCGGTCGCGCAGCCGATCGCCGGGGTGGTGTTCGTGCTCGACGGCGTGCTGATGGGCGCCGGCGACGCCCGCTACCTCGCCCTCGCAGGCGGGCTGAACCTCGTGCCGTTCCTGCCCGCGCTGGCGATCATCGCCGCGACCGGCGTGAGCGGTGTCGCCGGTCTGATCTGGCTCGCGGTCGCGTTCTTCGGCGTCTATCTGTGCGCGCGGCTTGCGACGCTCGGCCTGCGAGTGCGCACCGGGCGCTGGCTGAGCGTCGAGGTCTGAGCCCGGATTCTCTTGGGGTGGAATCCTGGACCGATCCGAGCGACACTGGAGAGGTGCTGACCATGAACGAACCGCAGGTGTGGACGCTGATCGGCGTGTTCGCGGCCGGGATGTTCGGCATGATCACGGTGGTGTCCACGATGTTCGTGCGCGTGCTGCGATCCGAGATCCAGGCACTTCGCGTCGAACTCGTCGGCGAGATCCGCACGATCGATCGCGACGTGAACGCCCTGATGAAGCACACGTTCGGCATCGATCGGGACTGATCGCCGCAGAGCAGGCTCCCGCTCAGCCCGCGTACCTCCGGCACCACTCGTACATGATCACGGCCGCCGCCGCGCTCGCGTTGATCGACCGGGTGGATCCGTATTGCGTGATCTCGACGTGACCCGCGGCTGCGGCGAGCGCCTCCGCGGAGAGGCCGGGGCCCTCCTGCCCGAACAGCAGCACGCACCGCTCCGGCAGCTCGGCGCGCTCCACCGGCACCGCGCCGTCGACGTTGTCGACCGCGATGATCGGGATCCCCTCGGCCGCCGCCCACGCCGCGAACTCCTGCACCGTCTCGTGGTGCACAACGTGCTGGTAGCGATCCGTCACCATGGCCCCGCGCCTGTTCCAGCGCCGCCGGCCCACGATGTGCACGGTGTCGGCGAGGAACGCGTTCGCGCTGCGCACGATCGAGCCGATGTTCATGTCGTGCTGCCAGTTCTCGATCGCGACATGGAACGCGTGCCGCCGGGTGTCGAGCTCGGCGATGATCGCGTCCATCCGCCAGTACCGGTACCGGTCGATCACGTTGCGGGTGTCGCCGTGCGCGAGCAGCTCGGGGTCGTAGTGCTCCTCGGTCGGCCACTCGCCTTCCCACGGGCCGACGCCATGCGGGACGGTCTCCGCGGACGTTGTCGACTCGTTCTCGGGCACCGGATCCTGCATCCCGCCAGCGTAACGGGCCGGTTCTGACAGAGACGGCGTTTTGTCTCGCTCCTCGCTGCGCTCGGTGCTCGCTCAACGACCCCAAGGGGGAAAAGGGAGATTTCGGTCGGCCGAAAAAAGGAGTAGGTTTTCGGTGTGCCTAAAACCTCCGTGACGGTCGCTCCTGCGGGCCCCGTCGCGCCCGCGTCCGCCCGCGGCGCCGCGCTGCTCGGCCCCGCACTGGTCGCGGGCGTCGCGTACGTGGATCCGGGCAACGTCGCCAGCAACATGACGGCCGGCGCCGGTTACGGCTACCTGCTGGTGTGGGTGGTCGTGGTGGCGAACGTGATCGCCTGGCTGGTGCAGTACCTGTCCGCCAAACTCGGCGTGGTGACGGGGCGCAGCCTGCCCGAGCTGCTCGGCGACCGTTTGCAGCATCGCGGCGCGCGCCGCGCGTTCTGGCTGCAGGCCGAGCTCGTCGCGATGGCCACCGACATCGCCGAGGTGATCGGCGGCGCGGTCGCGCTGCAGCTGCTGTTCGGGATCCCGCTGCTGCTGGGCGGGCTGATCACCGGCGCCGTCTCGATGGTGCTGCTGGCGGTGCAGGGCAGGCGTGGTGCGCGGCCGTTCGAGTTCGTCGTGATCGGCCTGCTCGCGGTCGTCACCGTGGGCTTCCTCGCCGGGCTCTTCGTCGGCCCGCCGGATCCGTCGGCCGCCCTCGGCGGACTCCTGCCGCGCTTCACCGACTCCGGATCCGTGCTGCTCGCCACCTCGATCCTCGGCGCGACGATCATGCCGCACGCGATCTACGCGCACTCCGCCCTCGCCCGGGATCGCTTCGGATCCGCCCCGATCCACCCCGGCGGCGACCCGGAGCCGCGCACCCGCACTCCGATCTCCCGTCTGCTCACGGCCACGCGGTGGGACGTCACGCTCGCGATGATCATCGCCGGCGCCGTGAACCTGGGGATGCTGCTGCTCGCCGCGTCCACCCTGCCCGGGGTCGCCGGCACCGACTCGCTCGAGGGCGCGCATGCCGCGATCAGCGCGCAGCTCGGCCCGCTCATCGGCACCCTGTTCGCGGTCGGCCTGCTCGCCTCGGGCCTCGCGTCCACCGCGGTCGGCGCCTACGCCGGCGCCGAGATCATGCACGGGCTGCTCCGGGTGCGGATCGCGATGCCCGTGCGCCGCCTGGTCACGCTGATCCCGGCGCTGCTCATCCTCGGGCTCGGCGCCGACCCGACGTTCGCGCTCGTGCTGAGCCAGGTGGTGCTGTCGTTCGGGATCCCGTTCGCGCTCATCCCCCTCGTCGCGCTCACCGCCCAGCGCCGCACGCTCGGCCGGCACGCGAACAGGCCGTGGACGACGATCGCCGGCATCGTCGCCGCCGCACTGCTCGTCGTCCTGAACGCTGTGCTGCTCTGGCTGCTGCTGACCGGATCCTGAGCGGGATCAACCTTCCCGGGGATCATCGGCAGGCCCCTGTGTCGACACTCCGGTATCGGTCGAATCCTCCGTCGACGTCGCCGCCCGCGCGATCTTGTGCAGCTCGATGATCATCGCCAGCTGGCGGCGATTGATCTCCAGCAGGATCTCGATGTCCTCCTTGGCCGCGATGTTGGTGTCGAAGTCGTGCTTCGCGAGCGCCGCCGCGATCGCGTCCTGGCGCTTCGCCGCGATGAGCAGGATCGCCCCCTGCATGCCCGCGAGCATGCTGAGGAACAGGTTGAGCAGGATGAACGGATACTTGTCCCAGGTCGCGCCCTGGATGGAGTTCAGGATCCACCAGACCGCCATGAACACGACGAACCCGCCGACGAAACCCCAGCTGCCCATCAGGTTGCGCATGCGGTCGGCGGATCGCTCGCCGACGCTGAGGCTCTCGTGGGCCTGCTGATGCCAGGTGCTCGTGGGCACGGGTCGGGCACTCCCTGCCGGCAGGCTCGCGAGATACGCATCGAGGTCGTCGGTCGCCATGGGATCCTCCTCGTTCGGTGCCGCGCACACGGCCGAGACCTGCACGGCGATACCTCAGTGTCCTGCCAGGGATCCCGTCGTCCTCGCGACGCGCGGGGATGACGCCCCGACAGATGCCCCCACAGAGCGCACAGCGGCCGCGGGTAGGCTCGAGGCATGGCCCGATCCCGCCGCCCGTCCGCCGCGCAGCGCGCCGCCGAGAAGGCCGAAGCGCAGGCTGCCGCCCGCCGAGCGGTGCGCATCTGCTCCTGGGCGTCGCTCGTCACCGCGGCGCTCGGGATCCTCCTGCTCGCCATGCCGAAGCTGCTCCCGGTCGGCAGCCCGTGGGTGCAGCTCGTGCTCGGCGCGCTCACCCTGATCCTGTCGTTCCGCGCCAGGGCCATCGGCATGCGCGGCGTCGAGGGGTTCGACGGACGCCTCTCGCTCGTGGGAGCGCTGGCCGGTTTCGTGATCATGTTCTTCGCCGGTCAGGCCGCCTTCTCGGTGCTCTCGGCGCTCAGCCACTGACCGGCCGCGGATAGGCTGGATCCGTGGCATCCCCCGCAGCCGACGATTACCTGAAGACGGTGTACGCCCACACCGAGTGGCAGCCGGCGCCGATCACCCCGTCGCAGCTGGCGGCCAAGCTCGGCATCGCCCCCTCCAGCGTGACCGAGATGGTGAAGAAGCTCGCCGCCTCGGGCCTCGTCTCGCACGTCCCGTACGGAGCCGTGCGCCTCACCGACGCCGGCGAGAAGCGCGCGCTCGCGATGGTGCGCCGGCACCGCCTCATCGAGACCTGGCTGGTACGCGAGTTCGATTACGCCTGGGACGAGGTGCACGACGAGGCCGAGGTTCTCGAGCACACCATCAGCGACCGGCTGCTGGAGGGGATCGACGCCCGGCTCGGACGCCCCCGATACGACCCGCACGGCGACGCGATCCCGGACGCCTCAGGATCCGTGACCCGAGAGCCGTTCGTGCTGCTCGCCGACGCGGCCCCCGGCCACACCGGCCGCGTGCTGCGCGTCGACGACCGGGATCCCGAGCTCCTGCGCGCCCTGGAGGCCGCCGGCCTGGGGATCGGCGGCGAGGTCGCCGTGCTCGCGGACGGAGTGCGGATCGCCGGCGCCGACGTCGAGCTGCCGGCGGGCGCCGCCGAGGTGGTCTGGCTTTCAGCCTGAGCACCCGACCCGACATCCGCCGACAACATGCGACATCCGCCGGCAACCTCGCGGCTCTAGGCTGTGCGCATGGCACAACGCGACGACATCGAATGCTGGCTGACCGACATGGACGGCGTGCTGGTGCATGAGAACGACGCCATCCCCGGGGCGGCCGAGCTGCTCGCCGGCTGGGAGAGCAACGGGATCCCGTACCTCGTGCTCACGAACAACTCGATCTTCACCGCGCGCGATCTGTCCGCACGCCTGCGCACCAGCGGCCTGAACGTGCCGGAGGATCGGATCTGGACCTCCGCGCTCGCCACCGCCGACTTCCTGAAGCAGCAGCTTCCCGGCGGAAGCGCATTCGTGATCGGCGAGGCCGGCATCCTCACGGCGCTGCACGAAGCCGGGTTCATCATGACCGAGACGAACCCCGACTTCGTCGTCGTCGGCGAGACCCGCAACTACTCCTTCGAGGCGATCACGAAGGCGATCCGCCTGATCAACGACGGCGCGCGGTTCATCGTCACCAACCCCGACGCCACCGGACCCAGCGCCGACGGCCCGCTGCCGGCGACCGGCGCCATCGCCGCCCTCATCACGAAGGCGACCGGCAAGGATCCGTACGTCGTGGGCAAGCCGAACCCGATGATGTTCCGCTCGGCGCTGAACAAGATCGGCGCGCACTCGAAGCGCACCGGCATGATCGGCGACCGGATGGACACCGACGTCATCGCGGGCATCGAGGCGGGGCTGCACACGGTCCTCGTGCTCACCGGCATCAGCGACACCGCCGAAATCGAGAAGTATCCGTTCCGGCCCGACGAGGTCGTGCAGTCGGTGGCCGACCTGCTGCCCCGCATCACCGACACCATCAGGACGATCCCACAGGACTGACCGTGGGCGCACTCGACGACGGCGAGCGGGTCGCGGCGGCCGACGCGGCCGCCTGGCGCGCCTGGCTCCGCGAGAACCACGCCAGGTCGAAGGGCGCCTGGCTGGTGCGCCCCCGCCCCGGCAACGACGACGTGCACATCGGCTACGAGGAGGCGATCCTGCAGGCGCTGTGCTTCGGCTGGATCGACGGTCCCGTGCGCAGCTTCGACGAACGGACCGGCGGCCTGTGGTTCGCCCCGCGCCGCGCGTCGAGCGGCTGGGCCGCGACGAACAAGGTCAGGATCGCGCAGCTTCAGGAGGCGGGACTGCTGGAGGCCGCGGGGTTCCGCGCGATCGAGCTGGCCCAGGCGAACGGCGCATGGACGGTGCTGGACGGGCCGGAGGCGGGGATCGAGCCCGACGACCTCAGCGCCGCGCTGGACGCCTCGCCCGCCGGCCGCGCCGGGTGGGACGCCTTCCCGCCCTCGGCGAAGAAGGTCGGCCTGACCCAGATCGCGATGGCGAAGCGCGCCGAGACGCGGGCGGCGCGGATCGCCAAGATCGTCGCGGACGCGGCGGAGGGGAAGAGACCATGACCTCGAATCCGATCATCTGGGTCGCCTTCGTCATCGTCCTCGGGACGCTCGCCGTGTGGATCGTCCAGCTGGTGCGCGCCCGCCGCGGGGGCGGCGGCGATGGCGATGGCGGCGCGGGCCGTGGCGCGTGGTGGGAAGGCCCGTGGGACGAGGACAAGCCCGACCGCTGAGCACCCGTGCGCTGGCCCCGGGCCGCCCTGGCTATCGGCTCAGCGCAGCACGAGCGCGGCAGCGCCGATGAGCGGACCCTCGTCGCCGAGCCCCGAACGCACCACCCGCGTGCGGCGGGAGTAGTCGTGCTGCGCAGTCGCGGTGAGCGCGGCCTGCACGAGGTCGATGTAGTCGTCGGAGACGCGGGAGAAGCCGCCCCCGATCGCGACCACCTCGAGGTCGACCAGGGTCGAGGCGTCGGCGAGGGCTGCGCCCACCGTCTGCGCGGAGCGTTCGATCGCGGCGCGCGCGATCCGATCCCCCGCCTGCGCGTCGCGCGCGAGATCCTCGCCGCGCTCGCCCGTCCAGCCCTGCGTGCGCGCCCAGGCGACGCTCGCCGGACCCGACGCGACCTGCTCGACCGTGAGGTCGGGGGTGGCGTGCACCTGGCCGAGGTGCCCGGCGTTGCCCGAGGCTCCCGGCATGTACCGTCCGCCGATCACGAAGCCGCCGCCCACGCCCGTGGACACCACGATCGACAGCGAGGTCTCGGCACCCTGAGTGGCGCCGAGCCAGGATTCGGCGAGCGCCAGACAGCCGCCGTCATGCGCGAACACGGTCTCGACCTCGGCGCCACGCACCGCCGATGCCGACTCCCGCACGGCGCCGCGCAGGTCGAATCCGCGCGCCTCGGGCATGTTCACGGGGACGATGGTGCCGTGCTCGCGGTCGATCGGCCCCGCGCTGCCGACGCCGGCGCCGACCAGCTCGTCATCGGCTCCGAGTCCGGCGAGGGCGTGCGCGACGACCGCGTCGATCGCGGCGCGCATCGAGTCGAAGGTCGCGGCAGGTCCGGTGTCGCGGCGGCTGCGGGTGCCGTCCACGACGGTCCCGTCCGCCCGCACCAGGGCAGCCTCGAGCTTGGTGCCGCCCACATCGACGGCGAGGGCGACCTGGCGGTCGGCGGATCCGGTCGCAGCCGTGCCTGCCGCGGTCACTGCGGGTCGAGTCCGAGGTCGGCGAGGTCGATCGCGGCGAGCCACTGCAGGCCCTCGGCCTCGATCGCGACCTGCGCGCCCGTCTTGCGGTCGACGATCGAGATCACCGCGACCGGCTCGGCGCCCGCCTTGCGCAGCACCTCGACGGCCTTCAGCGGGGAGCCGCCGGTGGTGGAGGTGTCCTCGACGACGACGACGCGCTTGCCCGCGACCTCCGCGCCCTCGATCTGACGACCGCGACCGTGGTCCTTGGGCTCCTTGCGCACGACGAAGGCGTCGACCGGGCGTCCGGCGCGCACCGACTCGTGCAGCACGGCGTTGGCGATCGGATCCGCGCCCAGGGTGAGCCCGCCGACGGCCTCGATGCCGTCCAGGCCCTGGAGCAGGTCGAGCACGATGCGGCCGATCGCGGGTGCCGCCCGGTGGTCGAGCGTGAGTTTGCGCATGTCGACGTAGTACGTCGCCTTCTTGCCGCTGGACAGCGTGAAGTCGCCGTGGAACACCGCCTCGTCCTTGATGAGGGCGATGAGCGCCTGGCGGTCGGCTTCGAGTTCGGGGGTGCTGAGCGTCACGCGTCAAGTCTAGGGCGGCGGATCCGGATCCCGAGGGCGCCTCTGGCCCGGGGAACCGGGCGGTGCGAGACTGGTGCGCGACGAAGGAGGATCCCCATGCTCGACCTCGATCCGTACGCCGCCCTCGCCCGGCTCAAGCCGGTGCCGCCGCTGGAGCTGTCCAGCCCCGACTTCGACGCCGGCGGGCCGCTGCCCGCGTGGGCGTGGTCCGAGTCGCGCGGAGGCGACGACCGCTCCCCCGGGCTGGTGTGGGGCGAGCCGCCCGCGGGCACGAAGAGCTTCGCGCTGAGCGTGTTCGATCCGGACGCGCCGACCGGATCCGGCTTCTGGCACTGGGCCGTCGCGAACATCCCGGCCGACGTGCGCTCCCTGCCCGCCGGCGCGGGCGACGGCGAGAGCGGATCGCTGCCGGCCGCCGCGATCACGCTACCGAACGAGGCCCGGCTGCAGCGGTACATCGGCGCCGCACCCCCCGCGGGCACCGGCGTGCACCGGTACTTCATCACGGTCGATGCGCTGGACATCGAGGAGATTGACCTGGACGGCGACGAGACGCCCGCCTATCTCGGCTTCAACAGGCATTTCCACGTGCTGGCGCGGGGGATCCTGATCGGCACCGGAGACCCGGAGGACCGCTGAGCCCGACCGGATCCGGATCCCGCTCGATCAAGTTCTTTCAAGATGTGGAATTTGCGCTTCACATCATGATAATCTCGACGTCGAGAGACTTTCCTGTCAGGAGACGCCGATGCCCACCCACCGCCAGACCGTAGCGATCACCTACGAGACAGCGGCACGTGCCGTGGCTCTCGCCATGGAGATCGGCCGGCAGCACGGGGTGATCGCCGTGGTCGCTGTCGCCGATCCCTCGATGACGCTGATCGCCTACGGCATGGCCGACGGCGCGACCCCGCACAGCGCGGAGACGAGCCGGCGCAAGGCCGCGACGGCCGCATCGACCCGGCGCCGCACCGCGCAGATCCCGGAAGCACTCGCCGCCGCCCTGCCGCTCGGCACGGGCGGCATCCTGACCACGATCGACGGGGGCGTGCCGATCTTCTTCGGCGAGCTCCTCGTCGGTGGGCTCGGCGTCGCGGGCGGCAGCCCCGCGCAGGACGCCGAGATCGCACTCGAGACCCTGAAGCGCCTCGGCGCCCGCACTGAAGGAATGCAGCTATGACCTCGTACCTCTCCCGCGCAGACCTGTCGGTCGCCGTGCCGATCGTCGAGTTCGCCGAAGAGTCGCTGACCGAATCCGGGCGCGACGCCACGGCGTTCTGGGCGGGCGTGAGCGAGATCGTGCACGACCTCGGGCCGCGCAACGCCGCGCTGCTCGCGCGGCGGGCCGAGCTGCAGGAGAGGATCGATGACTTCCACCGCCAGCACCCCGGCCAGCCCGACCCCGCCGCGTATCGCGCGTTCCTCACCGAGATCGGCTACCTGGTCCCGGTGCCGGAGAACGTGCAGGTCACCACCGAGGGCGTCGACCCGGAGATCGCCACGATGGCCGGCCCGCAGCTCGTCGTGCCGCTGCTGAACGCGCGCTTCGCGCTCAACGCCGCGAACGCGCGCTGGGGATCGCTCTACGACGCGCTGTACGGCACCGACGCGATCGAGCGCACCGGCGACCTCGCGCCGGGCGCCGCGTTCAACCCGGCCCGCGGTGCAGCCGTCCTCTCGTTCGGCCGCGAGGTGCTCGACGAGATCGCGCCGCTGGACGCGGGATCGCATCGCGACGCCACCGGCTATCGCGTCGACGCCTCGGGACTGGTGGTCTCGACCGCGACGGGAGACCGCCGCCTCGCCGATCCCGCCCGCTTCGTCGGCTACACCGGAGAGGCCGAGGCCCCGGCCACCGTGCTGCTCGTGCAGCACGGCCTGCACGCCGAGATCCTGATCGACCACGGCGGCGCGATCGGGCGCACCGACGCCGCGGGCGTGCAGGACATCATCCTGGAATCCGCCCTCACCGCGATCCTCGACCTGGAGGACTCGGTCGCCGCCGTCGACGCCGACGACAAGGCGCTCGGCTACCGCAACTGGCGCGGCTTCATGGACGGCACCCTCACCGAGACGGTGACCAAGGGCGGGCGCACCTTCACCCGCGCCCTGGCCGAAGACCGCACCTACCGCACCGCCGACGGCGGCGAGATCACCCTGCCAGGCCGCGCCGTGCTGTTCATCCGCAACGTCGGGCACCTGATGCGCTCCGACGCCGTGCTCGACCGCGACGGCCAGCCCATCTTCGAGGGGATCCTCGACGCGATCATGACCGCGGTCGGCTTCCTGCCGGAGCTCGAGGGCCCCACCGCCGGACGCAACTCGCGCACCGGATCCCTGTACATCGTGAAGCCGAAGATGCACGGCCCGGAGGAGGTCGCCTTCGCGGCCGACCTGTTCGGCCGCGTGGAAGAGGTCCTCGGCCTGCCCGCCCGCACGCTCAAGTTCGGGATCATGGACGAGGAGCGCCGCACGTCGGCGAACCTGGCCGCATCCATCGCCGCGGGATCCGATCGCGTCGTGTTCATCAACACCGGATTCCTGGACCGCACCGGCGACGAGATCCACACCTCGCTGCACGCCGGCCCGTTCCTGCCGAAGGCGGGGATCAAGGCGCAGCCGTTCATGCAGGCGTACGAGGATCGCAACGTCGCGATCGGCCTGGCCAGCGGACTCAGCGGGCGCGCGCAGATCGGCAAGGGCATGTGGGCCGAGCCCGACCTGATGCACGCCATGCTCGAGAAGAAGATCGTGCACCCGCTCTCGGGGGCGTCGACGGCGTGGGTGCCGTCGCCGACCGCCGCGACCCTGCACGCACTGCACTACCACCAGGTCGACGCGTTCGCGGTGCGGGAGACTCTGCCGCCCGTCTCCCCCGACGCGCTGAACACGCTGCTCGTGCCGCCGCTCGCGGATCCGTCGGCTCTGACGGCCGAGATCGTCGCCGCAGAGATCGACAACAACGTGCAGTCGATCCTCGGCTACGTCGTGCGCTGGATCGACCAGGGCATCGGCGTCTCGAAGGTTCCGGACATCCACGGCGTCGGCCTCATGGAGGACCGCGCCACCCTGCGCATCTCGAGCCAGCTGCTCGCCAACTGGCTGCAGCACGGCGTGATCACCGAGGCACAGGTCGACGACAGCCTGCGCCGCCTGGCCGTGGTCGTGGACGAGCAGAACGCTGGCGATCCGAACTACGAGCCGCTCGCGTTCGCGGAGGGATCCGCCCCCGGCATCGCGTACACCGCGGCCCGCCGTCTGATCACGGAGGGGGCGACGCAGCCGAGCGGATACACCGAGCCGCTGCTGCACGGCCTGCGCCGCGAGAAGAAGGCCGAGCAGGCCGCCCGGGGCTTGACCCCCGGGGCCTGACCCCCGCCACCACCACCGAGTCGTCCCCGCCAGCGGAGCCTATAGGGTGCGCTGGCGGGGACGACGCGGTGTTTCCCCGCGCCTCAGCGCACGGACGGTCTCACCTCGACCCACCGCGGGGCGGGCGCGGACGCCATCGCGTGCAGGTGGACCGACCGCCAGATCCGCTCGAACCGGTCCGGGTCGATCTCACGTCGGCGATACGCGAGGCTCGCGGCCTGGATCGTGTCGGCGAGCGCGTCGAGGCGCCGCCGCCCACTCGCCTGCTCGTCGTCCTCGCCGAGCAGCGGGGTGCACGACCACACGGTCGCCGCCGCGTGTCGTGTCGGCCCCGACCGTACCGCGAGGAGGATCCCGAGCGGGATCACCAGCACCGCGAGCACCAGGGCGGACGGCAGCAGCGGCAGCCCCGCGGCGGAGAGTCCGATCCAGGCGATCAGCGCCGTGCCGCCCGCGATCGGCGGGTAGACGCGCGACAGGTCGGCCCGGCGACGGTCGTGCTCAGACGCATCGGGCGAGTAGATGACGAGCACGCTCGAGACCACGCCGTAGCGGCCGACGCTGCGCGACAGGTATCCCCAGTGCGGGCGGGGGCGGCGGAGCACCGGGTGGGACGGCGCGCGCCCCGGCGCCGCTGTTCGCTGAACGATGACCATGGATCCACGCGCCGAGCTGGGCGCAGTGTCGCCGCCCGCCCGTAGGCTGGATCCATGCGCCTGGCCACCTGGAACGTCAACTCCATCCGCACCCGCGTCGCCCGCACCGTCGAGTTCGCCGTGCGCGAGGACATCGACGTGCTCGCGATGCAGGAGATCAAGTGCAAGCCCGAGCAGTTCCCGTACGCGCCGTTCGAGGAGGCCGGGTACCACGTCGAGGCGCACGGCCTGAATCAGTGGAACGGCGTCGCGATCGCGAGCCGCGAGCCGATGACCGATGTGCGCACCTCCTTCGACAGCATGCCCGGCTTCGCGAAGGGCCATGAGGGTCCCGATGCGCCGCTCGAGGCCAGGGCGCTCGGCGCGATCGTGAACGGCGTGCGCGTGTGGAGCCTGTACGTGCCGAACGGCCGCTCGCTCGACGACCCGCATCTGGCGTACAAGCTGCACTGGCTCGAGGCGCTGCGCACCGCGACCGCCGCCGAGCTCGCCGCCTCCCCCGGCCTGCCCCTCGCCCTCGTCGGCGACTTCAACATCATCCCGTTCGACCGCGACAACGGGGATCCCGACATCGTCGTCGGAAAGTCGACGCACGTCTCCCCCGAGGAGCGTGCAGCGTTCTTCGCGCTCGAGTCCGCGGGTGTGCACGACGTGGTGCGGCCGCTGCTGCCCGAGGGGTACACCTACTGGGACTATCAGCGCCTGAAGTTCCCGCGCAACGAGGGCGTCCGGATCGACTTCGTGCTCGGATCCTCCGCCCTCGCCGACGCCGTGAAGGGCGCCTCCATCCACCGCAACGAGCGCAAGGGCGAGCAGCCCAGCGACCACGTGCCTGTGGTCGTCGACCTCGAGCTCGCGGGGGCGGAGGAAGACGACGACCTGCCGATGATCTTCGCGTGAGCGCGGACGACCGGATCCGCCTCATCGCGACCGATCTCGACGGCACCCTGCTCGATCCGTCCGGCCACGTCAGCACCCGCACCCGCGCCGCACTCGACGCGGCCCGCGCCGCCGGGATCCTCGTCATCCCGGTGACCGCCCGCCAGCCGATCGGTCTGCGCGAGATCGCCGCGGAGGCCGGTTTCGACGGCTGGGCGCTGTGCGGCAACGGCGCGTACGGCATCCACCTGCGCACCCGCGAGCAGCTGTTCGCCTCCGAGATCGCGGTGCCGGTGCAGCAGCGCATCGCGCGTGAACTGGGAGAGCGGATCTCCGGCCTGCTGTTCGCGAGCGTGCGCGAGGCGGGGGAGGTCTTCGTCGCGCAGGACGGATACGCCGCCCTCGCGGCCCACGGCGATCACAAGCGGGATCCGGAGACGATGGGCGCCGTGCCGCTGGCCGAGGTCGTGGCGACACCGAGTCTGAAGCTCGTGATCCGGCACTCCACGATCGCGCCGCCCGATCTGTTCGCGGTGCTGGCCACGCTCGATCAGGACGGGTTCGCGGCGACGCTGTCCGGCGCCCCGTTCGTCGAGGTGATGGCCGCGGGCGTCTCGAAGGCGACCGGGCTGGCCCAGCTGTGCGCGCGGCTCGGGATCGAACGGTCCGAGGTGCTCGCGTTCGGCGACGCCCTCAACGACGTCGAGATGCTGCGCTGGGCCGGCCGCGGAGTAGCGATGGCGAACGCCGAACCCGAAGCCCTCGCCGCCGCGGACGTAGTGACGGGCTCGAACGCCGAGGACGGCGCGGCGATCGTGCTGGAGCGGTTGCTGGCGGGCTGAGGCGGCGTCCGCCCCTCGTCACATCGTCCCGGTCGTGGGCTCTCCCGGCAGCGGGGCGTAGCGCAGCAGCAGCGTTCCGCCGTCGCCCGACTCGGCGTGCACCAGCCGCAGGTTGGCCGGACGCACCCCGTCGGGGAACACCTTCTTGCCCTGGCCGAGCACGATCGGGTACACCCAGAGCTGCAGCTCGTCGTAGAGCTGCTCGGAGAGCAGGGTCTGCACGAAGTCGACGCTGCCGATGACGTGCACGTCCTGATGCTGCTCGCGCATCGCGGCGATCTCGGCGGGCAGATCCGCGCCGATCCTGGTGCTGCCCTGCCAGCCGAGCTCGATCCCGGCGTCACGCGAGGCCACGTACTTCGGCACCCGGTCGAACAGCTGGCCGATGAAGCCCTCGGGGCCCGTCGTGTGCTCCGGCCAGTACCCGGCGAAGATGTCGTAGGTGCGCCGGCCCAGTATGAGCGCGTCGAGCGTGTCCATACCCGCGGTGACCGAGCGCATCACCGCCTCGCTGGGCAGGGTCGCCTGCCACCCGCCGAAACGGAAGCCGTCCGACGTGTCCTCCTCTGGTCCGCCCGGAGCCTGAGCGACGCCGTCCAGCGTCGTGAACAGGTCGATGATGATGCGGCCGGTCATGATGCACTCCTTCGTGTTGCGGTTCGTGTTGGTGGTGCGGTTCGTGTTGGTGGTGCGGTTCGTGTGCGTGCTGCGGTCCCCCGTCCCGGCCACCCCACCCGCGAGACTGCAACTGGGCGGCGAGACTGCGTCGTATTGCTGCATTCTCGCCGCCTAGTTGCAGTCTCGCGGTCATGGTAATCCGATCGGCTCCAGGGACTCCAGGATGGCCGGAGCCGGGATCGGGGCGATGTGGAACGTGCGGGCGAAGGCGTCCAGGATCCGCTCCTCGCCGCGGACGACCGCCACGACGTCCTGCGCGATCGCCTCGGCCGGGGTGACCGCGCCGGCGATCAGGCGCCGGATGCCGGGGCCGGCGACGACGACCGCCTCCGGCTCGCCGGGCGGCAGCGCGCCGCCGACGGGGGGCGCGGGCGGGGCGAGCTGCGCCACGGTCAACACGCCCGCGTCGACGATCACCCGCAGCGCCACATCGCCGACGTGCAGCTCGATGTCGAAGCGGTCGCCGGATCCGGACTGGAACGACGTGCGCAGCGCCATCGTGAGCGAGTCGGGCGTCACGACGTCGCCCTCATCCGGATCGCCCATCGCCTGGAACCCCCAGCGCCCGAGCGCCAGCACGATCGGCTCGAGCGCCTGCCCGTATGGCGTGAGCTCGTACACGAGACCGCAGTTGCGCATCGGGACCCGGCGCACCACCCCGGCCTCCTGCAGCTGCGTGAGCCGGGAGGACAGGATGTTCGTCGGGATCCTTGGCAGGCCCTGCTTCAGGTCGGTGTACCGGCGCGGGCCCACGAGCAGATCGCGGACGATGAGCAGAGCCCAGCGCTCCCCGATCAGCTCGACGGCCGTCGTGACGCCGCAGTATTGGCCGTAGCTCCGGGCGGCCATGTCAGGACAGCTTCCGCATCAGGCCTCTGCCGCCTGCGCGGCCATGTACGCCTCCGGGCCTTGCTCGACGGCGGCGGGCTCCATGAACAGGAAGCCGAGCGAGTTGCCGTCCGGGTCGTCCAGGTCGCGCGAGTACATGAAGCCGTAGTCCTGCGCGGGCTTGGGCTCGGTGCCGCCCGCGGCGATCCCCTTGGCGATGATCGCATCGACGTCCTCGCGGGAGTCGCGGCTGAACGCGACCGAGACCTGCAGCGAGGCGTTCGGATCGGCGATCGGCTTGTCGGTGAACGTCGAGAAGAACTCGCGTGTGATCACCATGAAGTAGACGTTGTCGTCCCAGACGACGCAGGCGCCGTTCTCGTCGGTGAACTGCGGATTGATCTCGCAGCCGAGCGCGGTGTAGAAGGCCTTGGCGCGCTCGAGGTCTGTGGTGGGCAGGTTGACGAAGACGTTGGTCACGATGACTCCTCTGTCGATGGGCCCCCTCGTCGGGTCCGCTGAGACTAGCTTGCAAAAAACAAGGACGCTTGTCAATAGCAAGTTGAAGGAATCGGATCCGTCCCGCGGGGGATGCCCGGCCGGATCCGTCCGCCCTACGGTGGAGGCATGCCGTTCACCCGCACGCCCACGCCGCGCGAGCTCCGCCAGGACGTGTTCCTTGCCGGGGCTCTGCTCGTGGGCGGGATCCTCAGCGCCGGGCTCTCGTCGATCGCGAAGGTCTACGGATCCCAGCAGGCCGAGCTGTGGACGGCGATCCCCTACCTGCTGGTGATCGCCGCATCGCTCGCCGTGCGCCGGCGCTGGCCCGCCGCGGCCGCGATCGTCGTCTCGCTCAGTTATGTCATCGCCGTCACGGTGCGGGTGCCGGAGATCTACGTCGGCAACATCGCGATGTTCATCGCCTTGTACACGGTCGGCGCGTGGATGCACTCGCGCCGCGGCGCCTTCCTGGTGCGCGCCGGGATCATCTTCGTGATGGCCGTGTGGCTGATCATCGTGATGTACCGCGACGCGATCGACCAGGCCGCGAAGGCCGACGTCGCCGCGGGGGCCTTCTCGCCCTATGTGGCGTTCATGATGCTGCAGGTGCTGCTGAACGTGCTGTACTTCGGTGGCGCCTACTACTTCGGCGAGCGCAGCTGGAGCGCGGCTGCTGAACGCACCGCCCTCGAGCAGCGCACCGCCGAGCTGGAGCACGAGCGCGAGCTCAGCGCCGCGCAGGCCGTCGCGCTCGACCGGGTCAGGATCGCCCGCGAGCTGCACGACGTCGTCGCGCACCATGTGTCGGTCATGGGCGTGCAGGCGGGGGCCGCCCGGATCATGATCCCGGAGGATCCGCGGGCCGCGACCGCGATCGTCGCCGGCATCGAGACGTCGGCACGCGAGGCGATCCACGACTTCCGTCAGCTGCTGGACACCCTGCGCGCACCCGGTGACGGAGCGGACGAGGCGTCGACCGTCGGCGTCGACGACATCGCGGGGCTCGTCGAGGCGTCGTCGGCGGCGGGCCTGCCCGCGCGGCTGCACGTGGTCGGCGATCCGATTCCGGTGCCGAGGCTCACCGCCGTCAACCTCTACCGGATCGCTCAGGAGGCGCTCACCAACGCCCGTCGGCACGCAGGCCCGGGGGCGGAGGCGGACGTGCGGATCCGGTTCTCGCACGGTCACGACGGTCGCCGCGCGGTCGAGCTCGAGGTCGTGAACTCGGGCCGGATCGTGCCCGTCCCCCGCCCGGGGCTCGGTCAGCTCGGCATGCGGGAGCGCGCCACCGCCTCCGGCGGCACGATCGAGCTCGTGCCGCGCGCGGCCGGCGGATTCCGGGTGCGTGCCACGCTGCCGGTGGATGCCGGGGGCGACGCGTGACCGGCCCGATCCGCGTGCTGCTCGTCGACGATCACGCGCTGCTCCGCGCCGGATTCCGCACCATCCTCGACCTGCAGCCGGACATCACGGTCGTCGGCGAGGCGGCGAACGGCGCCGAGGCGGTCGCGCTCGCCGGATCCCTGCTCCCCGACGTCATCACGATGGATGTGCAGATGCCGGGCGTCGACGGACTCGAGGCGACCCGTCGGATCCGGGCGGACGAGCGGATCCGCGCATCCGTGGCGATCGTGACGACGTTCGACCGCGACGACTACCTGTTCGAGGCGCTGGACGCGGGCGCCAGCGGGTTCCTGCTGAAGAACGCCGGCCCCGAGGAGCTCGTCGCGGCCGTCCGCGCCCTGGCCGCGGGCGACGGCATGCTCGCCCCCGAGGTGACGCGCCGGGTGCTGCGGCGGTTCGTCGACGCGCCGACGCCGGCGGAGCGCCACGCGCCCGCTACCGCGCTGCCCCGCGCCGCGCTGCCCGAGCCTCTCACCGACCGCGAGGCCGAGGTGCTGCGCCTGGTCGCCGAGGCCTGGAGCAACGCCGAGATCGCCACCGAGCTGTTCATCGGCGAGGCGACCGTCAAGACGCACGTGTCCCGGATCCTGCAGAAGCTCGGCGCCCGCGACCGCGTGCAGGCCGTCGTGCTCGCGCACCGGCTCGGGCTGGCCTGACGCCGGGGCCGGCGCACGACGCGAAGACGGTGTAAGGCGTTATCTGTTTCGCCTTACATATGGCGGGTTCTGCAGGCCGACGGTAAATTTGTCTGCACGGAGGGGAGTTGCCATGGCGATCGCGACGATGACCAGCAAGGGGCAGTTCACGATGCCCAAGGAGGTGCGGGACGACCTCGGCCTCAGCCCGGGCGACAAGGTGCTGTTCGTGGTGCTCCCGGGCAGACGTGCCGCCATCGTGCCGCGCAATCGCCGGCTCAGCGCTCTCGCCGGGGTGCTGCACGACCCGAACCGGAAGACGATCACGATCGATGAGATGAACGACGCGATCGCCGACGGTGCGGCGGAGAGCGGGATGCGCGGGATCGCGCCGTGAACCGGCTCGGCCTGACGGACGGGCTCGTCGGCATCGATACGAATGTCATCCTGCGGTACCTGATCCGCGACGACGAAGCACAGTTCGCCGCAGCAGCCGAGGTGCTCGAGGCCTGCACTCCCGACAAACCCGGCTTCCTCACCGCCGTGAACCTGGCCGAGATCTACTGGGTCCTGCAGCGCAGCTACCGACTGTCGCGCGAAGCCTCCCTCAGCATGATCCGCCGCCTCCTCGAGGTCGAGACGCTCGAATTCGACGACAGCGAAGGAATCGTTCAGGCAGTGGAGCTCGCCGAGAACGGCGCGGACTTCGCGGACGCCCTGATCCATGCGACCTACCTGCAGTTCGGTGTCAGCGAAGCCGTCACCTTCGACCGCGCCGCTGCTCGACGCCTGGGCTGGCGGCTGCTGGAGGGGTGACGACGGATCGCCGCCTCCCGCGACGCGGATCACCCCCGCAGGCGTGCAGCACGTCGGCGGACCGATACCCTCTACCCCATGTCCGACTCCGCGCGCCCACCCGGATCCCGCACGTCCTCATCACTGCCCGGACCGCTGTCCCGCCCGATCCTGGCCGGGGTCGTCACCGCGCTGGTCGGGTTCACGAGCTCCTTCGCCGTCGTGCTCACCGGACTCGTCGCCGTCGGCGCGTCGCACGCCCAGGCCGCGAGCGGACTGCTCGCGCTCAGCCTCACGATGGGCGTCGCGTGCATCGTGCTGGCCTGGCGGTATCGCATGCCGATCACGTCGGCCTGGTCCACGCCGGGTGCGGCGCTGCTGGCCGGATCCGGCGGAGCGGCGGGAGCGGGCACGGCGGTCGACGGCGGCTGGCCCGCGGCGGTCGGTGCGTTCCTGGTCGTCGCCGCGCTGATCCTGCTCACCGCGCTCGTGCCGCAGATCGGATCCCTCATCGCGGCGATTCCGCCCTCGATCGCGCAGGCGATGCTCGCCGGCGTGCTGCTGCCGCTCTGCCTCGCTCCCGTCATCGGGCTCGCGAAGAACCCGTGGGGCGTGATCCCGGTCGTGCTGACCTGGCTCGTGTTCGCCCGGCTCGCGCCGCGCTGGGCGGTGCCGCTGGCGTTCGTCACCGCGACCGTCGTGATCGTCGCGGGACTCGTGACGGGAGGCGCGTCGACGGGATCCGGACTGGATCCGGCGACCCTGCTCCCGCATCTGGAACTCACCCTGCCGACGTTCACGCTCGGCTCGCTCGTCGGGATCGCCCTGCCCCTGTTCATCGTCACGATGGCCTCACAGAACGTGCCCGGCATCGCCGTGATGCGCAGCTTCGGCTACGAGGTGCCCTGGCGTCCCGCGATGCTCGTGACCGGGATCGGCACGGCCCTCGGCGCCCCCGCCGGCGGGCACGCGATCAACCTCGCGGCGATCAGCGCCGCCCTCGCGGCCGCGCCCGATGCGGAGCCGGATCCGAAGCGCCGCTGGATCGCCGGAGTGTCGACGGGCGTGTCGTACCTCGTGCTCGGCGGCTTCTCGGCGGCGTTCGCCGCCCTCGTCGTGCTCGCCCCGGCCTCGGTCATCCCCGCGGTCGCGGGCCTTGCCCTGTTCGGCGCGTTCGGATCCGCAGTGCAGCAGGCGATCGACGACCCCGGCGAGCGCACCCCGGCCGTCGTCACCTTCCTCGTCGCCGCGAGCGGCGTGGCGTTCTGGGGCGTGAGCGCCGCGTTCTGGGCGTTGCTGGCCGGCCTGCTCGTGCGCGGCGTGCTGCACCTCGGGCGGCGGTGAGCGACGGCACCCGGTGCAGCCCGGCGCAAGGATCCACCCTGCGGGGGATGTTCCCGCGGCTCCCGGCTCAATAGCGTGGGAGGCATGCGATGCGCTGAGCGAACGGAGTGAGTCGAAGTGACCACAGGCCTTCTCGATCTGACGGGCGTCACCAAGAGCTACGGCTCGCGGCGGGTGCTCGACGACGTCTCGTTCCGGGTCGCGCCCGGCCGGCTCACCGGCTTCGTCGGCGGCAACGGGGCGGGCAAGACCACGACCATGCGGATCGTGCTCGGGGTGCTCGCCTCGGACGGCGGATCCGTGCAGCTCGACGGGCGCGCGGTCACCGACGCCGACCGGCGGCACTTCGGCTACATGCCGGAGGAGCGCGGGCTGTACCCGAAGATGAAGGTGCTCGAGCAGGTCACCTACCTCGCCCGGCTGCACGGGTTCAGCAAGGGCGATGCCGCCGCCCGCGGCGAGGCGCTGCTGACCGAGCTCGGACTCGGCGAGCGCCTGCACGACGCCATCGAGGCGCTCTCGCTCGGCAATCAGCAGCGGGCGCAGATCGCCGCCGCGCTGGTGCACGACCCGGAGGTGCTCATCCTCGACGAGCCGTTCTCGGGCCTGGACCCGCTCGCGGTCGACGTGGTCGCCGGGGTGCTGCAGGCGCGTGCCGCGCAGGGCTGCTCGATCCTGTTCTCCTCGCACCAGCTCGATGTCGTCGAGCGGCTCTGCGACGATCTCGTCATCATCGCCGGCGGCACGATCCGGGCGTCCGGATCCCGCGAGGATCTGCGCGCCCGGCACGCAAGCCCGCGCTATGAACTCGTCTCGGATGCGGACGCCGGCTGGATCCGCTCCGAGCCGGGTGTCTCGGTCGTCGATTTCGAGGGCGGGACGGCGGTGTTCGATGCGGACTCGGCCGATGATGCGCAGCGGATCCTGCGCACCGCGCTCGGCCACGGTCCCGTGCGCTCCTTCGCCCCGCAGCACCCCTCTCTCGCCCAGATCTTCAAGGAGGTCATCCAGTGAGCGCCACCCGCCTTACCCCTGGGACCCGCGATACCCGTACGACGCCGTCGAGCGCGAGCGGACTCTCGGCCGGCAGCGGGGTCTTCCTCGTCGCCGAACGCGAGATCGGATCGAAGCTGCGCAGCAAGGTGTTCCTGATCTCGACCGGGATCCTGCTGCTGATCGCCCTCGCCGGTGTGCTCATCGGCGGGTTCATGAGCAAGAACACGTCCGAGACGAAGATCGCGGTGACGTCGGAGACGGCGCAGATCGTGCACGGCCTGCCCGGCCTCGCCCTCACCGAGACGGCCGATGCGACCGCCGCCGAGAAGCTCGTCCGTGCGGGCACGGTCGAGGCCGCGCTCATCCCGGCGCCGGGCGACAACGCCTTCGGTTACACGGTCGTCGCCCTGCACAGTGCGCCGAGCAGCCTGCAGGGCCTGCTCGCGAAGACGCCGAAGGTCACGATCCTCGAGCCCGAGAAGACCAATCCGGTGCTGCGGTACCTGGTCGCGATCGGCTTCGGCGTCGTGTTCCTGATGGCCGCGTCGACATTCGGGGCGACGATGGCGCAGAGCGTCGTGGAGGAGAAGCAGACCCGGGTCGTCGAGCTGCTGCTCGCCGCGATCCCCGCCCGCGTGCTGCTGGCGGGCAAGATCCTCGGGAACACGGTGCTGGCGATGGCGCAGATCCTGCTGCTGGCCGCGATCGCCGTGGTCGGGCTGATCGTGACGGGGCAGAACGGGGTGCTGGCGGGGCTCGGCGCTCCCCTGGTCTGGTTCGCGGTGTTCTTCCTGTTCGGGTTCGTGCTGCTGGCCTCGCTGTTCGCCGCGGCGGCCGCGATGGTGTCGCGGCAGGAGGACATCGGATCCACCACGATGCCGATCACGATGCTGGTGATGCTCCCGTACTTCCTGGTGATCTTCTTCAACGACAACCCCGTGGTGATGACGGTGCTGTCGTACGTGCCGTTCTCCGCCCCGGTCGGGATGCCGGTGCGCCTGTTCGTGGGCGACGCACAGTGGTGGGAGCCGCTGGTATCGCTCGCGATCCTGCTCGTCTCGTGCGTGATCGCGATCCTGGTGGCGGCGAAGATCTACGAGAACTCGCTGCTGCGCATGGGAGCGCGCGTCTCGCTGCGGGAGGCCCTGCGCGGCTGAGGCGGTCGGCGGATGGGGAGGGCTGACCGGGTTACGGAATCGGGAATCGAGTTACGGTTCGGGGAATATTCATACGCATGGATGGTTAAGATCTCCGTGCGGACGATGAGGTCCGGGTAGCCGAATTGGATTCGAAAGGTCCCCTCCTCATGAGCATTCCCGCCCTCGACCGCACCGCGGTCACCGATGCCCCGATCCTCGACGTGCTCGCCGAGCGCTGGAGCACCCGCATCTTCGACGCCGAGGCGACGATCGACGAGGCCGCGCTGACCAGCGCGCTCGAGGCGGCCCGCTGGGCGCCGACCGCCGCGAACACCCAGCCATGGCGCGCGATCGTGGCCCGTCGCGGCTCCGCGGCGCACGCGAAGATCGTCTCGGCCCTGATGGGCTTCAACGCCTCCTGGGCCGGCGACGCCGCCGTGCTCGTCGTGTTCGTGGCAGAGACCACCCGCGACGGCAAGCCGATGACCTGGGCCCTGTACGACACCGGTCAGGCCGCCGCGCACTTCACCGTGCAGGCGCACGCGAACGGCCTGTCCACCCACCAGATGGGCGGATTCGACCGCGACGCGATCGCCGCAGCGTTCGAGCTGAGCGCGGACTTCACCCCGATCTCGGTCATGGCCGTCGGCGAGCTGGGCGACATCCGCACCGCGTCCGACGAGATGCAGCAGCGTGAGAACGCCCCCCGCGAGCGCCGTCCGATCGCGGAGACCGTGATCGTCAACGACTGATCCGAGCATCCCGCTCGATCTGCGAGTCGTCCCCGTCAGCGCACCCCAGAGGCGTCGCTGACGGGGACGACTCGCATAGGGGGAACCCTCAGCGACGGTGGTGGTGGCCCGCGGCGAGCGCGTCGGCGGCCCGCACCAGAGACAGGTGCGAGAACGCCTGCGGGGTGTTGCCGACCTGGCAATGCCCGATCGGGTCGTACTCCTCGCTCAGCAGGCCCACGTCGTTGCGCAGGGCGACGAGCCGGTCCATCAACGCGCGCGCCTCGTCCGCGCGCCCGGCCACGGCGTACTGCTCGACCAGCCAGAACGAGCACGCCAGGAACGGGTGCTCGGTGCCGCTCAGCCCGTCCACACCCGTCGCGATCCGGTACCGCATGAGCAGCCCGTCGCGCATGAGGGTCTGCTCGATCCGCTGTACGGTCGCGAGCATGCGCGGATCGTCCGGCGCACAATAGCCCGTACGCGGGATGAGCAGCAGCGCCGCATCGACCTCGTCGGTGCCGTCGTGCTGCACGAAGCACCCGTCGCGCACCCCGCGTTCGTCGATCTCTGCGCGCAGCCGATCCCGCAGATCCCGCCAGCGTTGCACGGGCCCGCTCTCGCCGTCCTCCTCGACGGCGCGCACACCGCGATCGAACGCCGCCCACAGCATCACCCGCGAGTGCGTGAAGAAGCGCGGCTCCCCGCGGATCTCCCACATCCCGTTGTCGGGGCGCGCCAGCTGCTGCTCGGCATGGTGCAGCAGCATGCGCTGCAGGGACCAGGATCGCAGCGACTCGGCGAGCCCCGCACGGCGGGCGGCGGCGAGCGTGACCATCACCTCGCCGATCACGTCGGCCTGGTACTGCCGGGCTGCGCCGTTCCCGATCCGCACCGGGGCGGATCCTGCATAGCCGGGAAGCGACGGCATCTCGCGTTCGACGAGGTCGCGCTCGCCGGCCAGCCCGTACATGATCTGCAGGTCGGCCGGATCCCCGGCCACGGCCCGCAGCAGCCAGTCCCGCCACGCGAGCGCCTCCGCGCCGAGCCCGTGCGAGAGCAGCGCCTCGAGCGTGAGCGCGGCGTCGCGCAGCCACACGTAGCGGTAGTCCCAGTTGCGCTCGCCGCCGAAGTCCTCGGGCAGCGAGGTGGTCGCCGCGGCCGCGACGCCGCCGGTCTCCCGGTTGGTGAGCGCGCGCAGGATCAGCTTCGACCGCCGCACCGCGTCCCGGTACGGGCCGTGCTCGCGCATGCGATCCGCCCATGCGACCCACCACTCCCGCGTGAGGCGCTCCGCGGCGTCGAGGTCGAGCGGATCCGGTGTCGGCCGGTACGACGGGAACCAGGTGAGCGTCAGCGCCGCGCTCTCGCCCGCCCCCACGGAGACCGTGCCGGTGTGGCTGTGCCCCTGCGCATGCAGCGCGGCGCCGCGGATCACGAGCGCATCCGGGCCCGCGATCGCGGTCAGCTCGGGCTCGTGCGCGCTGCCGGTCTGGTGCACCCACGGCACGGCCCTCGCGTAGTCGAACCGCATCCGCAGCCGCTGCGCGAACGCCACCGTGCCGCTGATCCCGCTGATCTGCCGGATCAGTCCGGTGCGCTCGGCGCCGGCCGATCCGTCGGGCTGGATCGGCATCCACTCCCGCACCTCGGCGACGCCGTCGGCGGCCTCCCAGCGGGTGACCAGGGTGAAGGTGTCGCCGTCGTAGCGTCGGGTCGCGGTCGCGTCCGGATCGGCGGGGCGGAGGCTCCAGTGGCCCTGCTCGATGTCGCCGAGAAGCGCCCCGAACAGCGAGGGCGAGTCCAGGCGCGGTGCGCAGAACCAGTCGACGCTCCCGTCGCGGGAGACGAGCGCGGCGGTGCGCCCGTCGCTCAGCAGGGCGTAGTCCTCGATCGGAACGGTCATGTCGGAAGTCTCGCACCGGATCCGCCGGACGCGGCCTATCGTGGGCACATGACCACTCCGACGACGCTGCTCATCCTCGGCGCTTCCGGCGACCTCACCTCCCGCCTCCTCCTCCCCGCGATCGCGCAGCTGCTGCAGCGGCAGCCGGATCGCGAACTCCTGCTGCACGGCGCAGGATCCGACGACTGGGACGACGCGCACTGGCAGCAGGCCGTGCACACCGCGTTCGCGACGGTCCACGCCGAGGACGAGGTCGCTCGCATCGCCGGGACGACCTACACGAAGGCCGATGTCACCGACCACGATGCGCTCGCCGGTCTGCTCGCGGGCATCGAAGGATCCCTCGTCATCTACTTCGCCCTGCCGCCCGCGGTCGCACACGCCGCCTGCGAGCAGCTCGTCGACATCGCACTGCCGGAGAACACGGTGCTCGCGCTGGAGAAGCCGTTCGGCAACGATGAGCAGAGCGCCGCCGCCCTGAACCAGCTGGTCACCCGGATCGTGCCGGAGACGCAGATCTTCCGGGTCGACCACTTCCTGGGCCGGTCCACGATCCTGAACATCATGGGCGTGCGCTTCGCGAACCGGCTCGTCGAGCCCGTCTGGTCGGCCGATCACGTGCAGTCCGTGCTGGTGCGCTACGACGAGGAGCTCGCGCTCGAGAACCGCGCGCGCTACTACGACAAGGCCGGGGCCCTCGTCGACATGATCCAGAGCCACCTGCTGCAGGTGCTCGCGATCCTCGCCATGGAGCAGCCCGCCGACCTCGACGAGATCGACCTGCGCGACGCGATGGCCGCGGCCCTGCGCGCCACCCGGATCGTCGGCGACGACCCCGCCGCCTCGACCCGCCGGGCGCGATACACCGCCGGAACCAGCGACGATCGGCCCGTGCCCGCCTACGCGGATGAGCAGGGCGTGGATCCGTCGCGCGGCACCGAGACCCTCGCCGAGATCACCTGCGAGGTGCAGACCGCACGCTGGGCCGGGGTCCCGTTCACGCTGCGCAGCGGCAAGGCGCTCACCGACCGCCGCGCCGAGATCGTGGTGACGTTCCGGCCGGTGCGGCACATCCCCGGTGGCCTCACCGGCACCCCGGCCGACGGGGGCGTGCTGCGCTTCATCCTCGGCCCCGACCAGATCGACCTCGAACTGAACGTGAACGGCGGCGACGACCCGTTCGCGCTGCGCCGGGAGGTGCTGTCGACGCCGCTCGGCAAGGGCACGCTGCTGGCCTACACCGAGGTGCTCAGCGAGATCCTGGACGGCGATGTCGCCCTGTCGGTGCGGGCCGACGCCGCCGAGGAGTGCTGGCGAATCATCCAGCCCGCCCGCGACGCCTGGCGCGCCGACACGGTGCCGATGCAGGAGTACCCGGCAGGATCCCTCGGGCCGGCGGGCTGGGCGACCTCGGCCTGAGCCCCGCCCGGCGTCGTTGCCGCCGCCTGTCGGGGTCGTTGGGCGAGCGAAGCGAGACGAATCGCCGCGTTCCCCGCGAGCGACCGCCACCCGGGGCGCCGTCAGCCATGCCGTGCGAGCAGGCGCCGTGCGGCCGCGCTGTGCTGGGCGATGAGCTGCGGCACGTCCAGCCCGACGATCTGCCCGTCGACGACCCGCCACGCGCCGCCGACCATGACCCGGTCGGCGCGCTCGGCGCCGCACAGCAGCAGCGCGGCGAGCGGATCATGGCTGCCGGAGAAGCGCAGCTCGTCGAGCGTGAACATCGCCAGATCCGCCTGCCTGCCCGCCGCGAGCACGCCGATGTCGCTGCGACCCAGCGCCCGGGCGGAACCCTGGGTCGCCCAGTTCAGCGCGCGCTCGGGGGTCACCGCCGCGGCGCCGTAACGCAGGCGCTGCAGGTAGAGGGCCTGGCGCACCTCCATCATCATGTTGGATCCGTCGTTCGACGCGGATCCGTCCACCCCCAGCCCGACAGGCACGCCCGCCGCCTCGAGTTCGACGGCGCGGGCGATGCCGCTCGCGAGGCGCATGTTCGAGGTCGCGCAGTGCGAGACGGCGGTGCCGGCGGCGCCGAGGCGGGCGATCTCGGCGTCGTCGAAGTGGATGCCGTGCGCGAGCCAGGTGCGATCACTCAGCCAGCCAACGCTCTCCAGGTAGTCGACGGTGCGCAGGCCGAACATCTCCCGGCAGAAGTCCTCCTCGTCGATGGTCTCGGCGAGGTGGGTGTGCAGGCGCACGTCGAGCCGTTCGGCGAGGGCGGCGGTGTCGCGCATGACGCCGGTGGTGACCGAGAACGGCGAGCACGGCGCGAGGCCGATCTGCACGAAGGCTCCCTCGCCGCGCTCGTGATACCTGCCGACCAGGCGCTCGCTGTCGGCGAGGATCACGTCCGGATCCTGCACGGTGCTCTGCGGAGGCAGGCCGCCGTCCTTCTCGCCGAGGGACATGGATCCGCGGGTCAGCGTGGCGCGCATGCCCAGTCGCTTCACGACGTCGATCTGCACGTCGATCCCGTCCTCCAGCCCGTCCGGGAACAGGTAATGGTGGTCGGCGGCGGTGGTGCAGCCGCTCAGCAGCAGTTCGGCGAGCGCGGCGGTCGTCGCGAGCTCGAGGTCGCGGGGCGTGAGCCCGGCCCAGACCCCGTAGAGGCCTTTCAGCCACGGGAACAGCTCGGCGCTGACGACGGGGGTCCAGGCCCGGGTGAGCGTCTGATAGAAGTGGTGGTGCGTGTTGATCAGGCCGGGGATGACGACGTGCCGCGACGCGTCGAAGACCTCGTCGACGGGCAGGGACGGGGATCCTCCGGCGGGCACGGCCTCGAGGATCCGGCTGCCGGCGACGACGAGGCCGCCGCGGGCGTCGGCGGTGTCCCCGGTGTGGATCCCGAGCGGATTCTTCAGCCAGACGGTGCGGGTGGATTCGGACATTGAGCGGACTCCCTCGTTCGACGTGCGGAGCCGAACGTCGGCCCCGTGGGGGCCAGCTCAGTGATGACCTGTCTGCTGATCCAGGTGCGCCTCCGGCGAGGAAGGCTCTCCCAGATCTACCACGAGCTCCGCCGCGGGGTCAATGAGTTTCTGCATGTCGGACGTTCGCTTCCGCAATCCGGACGGGGGGCTGCGGGCTACGGGCGGCGTTCACGGGGCGAGGACGTCGTCGAGCCAGTCCAGCACGCGCCGGTTGAGCAGCGAGCGGTTCATCATCTCGCAGTGCATCCCCGCACCCTCCGCGGCGGCGAAATCGATCACCGTCGTGTGGACCCCGGCGGCGTCCAGCGCTACGGCGAAGGCACCCACCCCCGCGGCCAACGGATCGTTCTCCGCCCGCGTCAGCAGCACCGGGCAGCGGATCCGGTCGAGCCGGTCGCGCAGCGTGAACTCCGCGGTCCGACGGAGGAAGCTGCGCAGATCCGTCACGCCGTTCGCCCAGAACCCGCGCTGCACGACCGACCAGCGCAGCCGGCGGTCCCCCTCGATGACCGCCATGAGTCGCGCTGCGGCTGCGTCGTCGAGGTTCAGCGGATCTCGCGCCTCGTCCTCGGTCGCCCCCAGCAGACGGAGGAATCCGCCGAGTCCGGCACCCAGATCGGCCTGCCCGGGATCCGCGATGCACGCGACGACGCGCGGATCCCCGGATGCCGCACGCGGGGCGAGGTGGCCGCCGAGGCTCCAGCCGCTCACGACGATGCGATCCTCGTCGACGATCGCCTGATCGGCGACGTGATCGATCACCGCCGACACGACCCTCTCGAAGTCCGGCCGCAACGGGATGCCCTGTTCGTACAGCGTCGAGCCCTGACCCGGACCCTCGAAGATGAGGCAGTGGTAGCCGCGTCGGCCGGCGGCCACACCCGAGGCGAAGTACAGATCGGCGGCGGTCGCATCGTATCCGTTGACGAGCACGATCAGCGGCCGCCTCTCGTTCTCGCAGCCCTCGGCCGGCAGCAGATACGACCGCATCACGGCGTCTTCGAACGGGATGTCGAAGGCGAGCGCGGGCGTGGATCGCAGGGCCAGGCCCGCCTCGAACGCCGCCCGCGCTCGGCGATGCGTGACGAGCAGGCGCGGATCCACCGGGGTCCCGAACAGCGGACGGTTCGCCGTCGCGTAGGCGACGCTCGCGCGCAGGTATCCCTCCGAGGCGGAGGCCCGATGCCCGGCGCCCGCCGCGGTGTCCGCCTCCGCCACCAGCCGGTCGCCGAGCCCAACGAACGCCTGATGGAACGCGTCGTCCCCGCCGTCGCCGACCTCCGCAGCCACGGCCGCGATCTCGCCGACCTCTCCCCCGCCGAAGGGCGCGTAGCCGAGCATCCACGTGCCGAAGCCTTCTTGGAACTCGCTTGCGAACATCCTCCCCGGTCGGCTCACGCGAGTCACCAGCCGAGGGCCTTGACGAGCCCCGCGAAGACGGCCGGCGCCGGTGCCGCCCCGGTCTTGGCGTCGCCGATGTCGCTGTTCACCAGCACCACGAGCGTCGCGTCGTGGTCGTAGCTGTGGTAGACCGACGTGGTGTAGCCGGGGATGTCGCCGTCGTGGCCCCACCACCCGTTCCGGTTGCCGATGCCGATGCCGTAGCCGGCCGTCGCGCTGTTCGGCGGCGGCGAGGTCAGGATCGAGTCTCGCCGCACCTGCTGCATCGCGGGGGTCAGCACCTTGTCGCCGGTGGCGAGGGCGTGCGCCCACTTCGTCATGTCGTCGAGCGTCGAGACGACCTGTCCCGCCGAAGCGGCGAACGTCGGGTTGAAGTGCGTGGCGTCTCTCGGGGTGTTCCCCGTCGCGCCCTGCAGCGTGGCCCCGGCGAGGTACGGCGCCGGGAGGTCGGTGCCGGACGGATAGGACGACTGGGTCATCCCGAGCGGTGTGAAGATGCGCTTCTGGAACACCTCGGCGAGCGGCTGGCCGGTGACCTTCTCGATGAACTGACCCAGCGCGACGTAGTTCGAATTCGAGTACTGCCAGCCCTGGCCCGGTGCGAAGCTCGGCGGCAGCGTCCGCACCGCGTCGAGCAGCTGCGCAGGAGTCCATGGATCCTGCGGGGAGGTGAGATACCGATCCGTCACCTGCTGATCCAGCGTGTAGGACGGGATGCCGCTGGTCATGTCGGCCACCTGCCGGAGCGTTGCGTCCGGGTTCGGAAGGTCCGGCACATACTTCGAGATCGGGTCGTCGAGCGAGACCTTGCCCTCGCCGACCAGCTGCAGCAGGATCGTCGCGGTCATGGTCTTGGTGAGGCTGCCGATCCGGGTGTGGTCTCCGGATCCGGGCTTGGTCGTTCCCCCCGCGGCCGTGGCGCCGGCGGATCCGGTCCACTCGCCCTCCGGAGTGATGACGCGGGCGATCACCCCGGGGAACCCCAGCGCCGAACGCGCATCGTTCAACACGGCCTGAAGCGCCTGCGACTGGCTCGCCGAGAGCGCGGTGACGGTCGGGCTCGCGGTGGCCGGCGGCGCGCTTCCCGTCCCGGAGCAGGCGCTCAGCGCGGCGACGCCGAGCGCCAGCGCCGCCATCACCGCGACGATGCGGCCGCTCTTCGTCATCGACATCACGTGCGCCTTCCCCAGACGTCCCCCTGCCGATCCCCACATTAGTCAGGTGCACCTCTAACCCGCGAGACTGCATTTGGGCGGCGAGACTGCGGCGTATTGCTGCAGTCTCGCCGCCCAGTTGCAGTCTCGCGGTCAGAGAGGGCGCTCGCGGGGCGAGCCCGGTCAGTGGGCGGGGTGCGCCACGGTGACCTCGTTGCCGTCGCGGTCGACGATCTTGCCGTCGACGATCGAGTCGCCGTCCTCGAAGGCGTCGAGGTACGCGACGGGGATGCTGCGGGTGGGCGCCGACACGAACGCGTTCTTGCGCTTCGCGCTGCCGAGGTGGTTGAACAGCAGGTTGAGCAGGATCGCCACGACCGCGGCCGAGCTGATCCCGGAGTGGAAGATCGTCACGAACCAGTCCGGCATCTGCGCGTAGATCGTCGGCACGGCGATGGGCAGCATGCCGACCGCGATCGAGGTGGCCACGATGACGAGGTTCATGTTGTCCCTGTACTCGACCCGGGCGAGCGTGCGGATGCCCGAGGCCGCGACCGATCCGAACAGCACGAGGCCGGCGCCGCCGAGGACCGGCGAGGGGATCGCGCCGACGACGCGGCCCAGCACGGGCAGCAGACCGAGGATCACGAGCACGCCACCGCCGGCGGTGACCACGAACCGGCTCTTGACCCCCGTGATCGCGACCAGGCCGACGTTCTGCGCGAAGGCGGACTGCGTGAACGTCCCGAAGATCGGCGAGACGGCGCTCGAGAGCATGTCGGCGCGCAGCCCCGCCGCGATCCGCTTCGAGTCGACCTTGGTGCCCACGATCTCGCTCACGGCGAGGATGTCGGCGGTGGTCTCGGTCAGGGTCACGAGGATCACGATGAACATCGAGATGATGCCGGCGATCGGGAACGTCGGCAGGCCGAAGCCGAAGATCTGCGGGAGGGCGAAGATGTCGCCATCCAGCACCTTGCTGAAGTCGGCCTTGCCGAGGAAGACGGCGACGATCGTGCCAATCACGATCGAGAGCAGGATCGCCAGGCGCGAGATGGCGCCGACCGGGATCTTGCTGAGCACCAGCACGATCACGAGGGTGACGCCGGCGAGCATCAGGTTCTCCGGGGATCCGCCCTTGGCCGCATCGCTGCCCTCGCCGGTGCCCATGATCCAGCCGGCGGCGACCGGGAGCAGGCTGAGGCCGATGGTGGTGATCACGGTCCCGGTCACGACCGGGGGGAAGAACCGGATGACCGTCGCGAACACCGGGGCGATGAGCAGCCCGATGACCGAGGCCGCGATCACGGATCCGAACACCGCCGGAAGGCCGCCGCCGCTCGTGACGATCGCGGCCATGGTGGCCACACCCGCGAACGAGACGCCCTGCACGAGGGGCAGCTGGGATCCGAAGAACGGGATGCCCACGGTCTGCAGGATGGTGGCCAGGCCCCCCATGAACAGGCACGCCGCGATGAGCACGCCGATCTGGTCGGGCTTGAGGCCGGCGATCTGTCCGATGATGAGCGGCGGTGCGATGATGCCGCCGTACATCGTGAGCACGTGCTGGATGCCGTAGCCGATGGTGGCGCCCAGGGGCAGGCGTTCGTCCTCCGGGCGTGCCGGAGCCTTCTTCGCGGCTGTGGTCTTGCTCGTCATTTCGACCTCTTCGTCGGGGCGGCCCACCGGGCGGCGGTGAGCGGATGGTCCAGGGTCTCCGGCTCTGGAGACACCCTCAGGGTATTCACCCGCGGATCCCGAGTCAAGGATTTTTCCGAATCTCGGACTGTTGATTCCGCATTGCGGATATCAAAGGGATGCAGAAGGCGCCTCCCCGAGCCCTGGGGCCGGGTGAGGCGCCGTGTCCTGCAGCCTGGCGGTGCGATCCGCGAGCGGAAACGTCAGTCCTCGAGCAGCTCCGCCTCGATCACGCCGTCGTCCGCGGCGCCACCCTGGTCGCCACCCGCGGCCGCCATCGGGCCGTCGCTGGTGAGCACGAGGCCGGATCCGTCCGCCGACGCGTCCACCCGCACCAGGTCGCCGTCGCGCACCCGGCCCGACAGCAGCGCCGTCGCGAGCTTGTTCTGCACCTCGTTCTGGATGAGCCGGCGCAGCGGACGCGCCCCGAACACCGGGTCGTAGCCGCGCTCGGCGAGCCAGGCGCGGGCGTCGGGCGTGACCGCGAGGGTCAGCCGGCGCTCGGACAGGCGGCGCTGCAGCTGGTCGATCGTGAGCTCGACGATCTGCGCGAGGTCGTCCTCGGTGAGCGCGGCGAACATCACGATGTCATCGAGACGGTTGATGAACTCGGGCTTGAACGCCTGCCGCACGAGCGCCATCACGGCGTCGCGCTTGTCGTCGGGCGACAGCGTCGGGTCGATCAGGATCGGGGATCCGATGTTGCTGGTGAGGATCAGGATCACGTTCGAGAAGTCGACCGTGCGGCCCTGGCCATCGGTCAGCCGGCCGTCGTCCATGACCTGCAGCAGCACGTCGAACACCTCAGGGTGCGCCTTCTCGACCTCGTCGAGCAGCACGACGCTGTACGGGCGCCGGCGCACAGCCTCGGTGAGCTGACCGCCCTGCTCGTAGCCGACGTAACCCGGAGAGGCGCCGACGAGCCGCGAGACGGAGTGCTTCTCGCCGTACTCCGACATGTCGATGCGGATCATCGCGTGCTCGTCGTCGAAGAGGAACTCGGCGAGCGCCTTGGCCAGTTCGGTCTTGCCGACGCCGGTGGGACCGAGGAACAGGAACGATCCGGTCGGGCGGCCCGGGTCGCTGATCCCCGCGCGGGAGCGGCGCACCGCGTCGGAGACGGCCGCGACCGCCTCCTTCTGCCCGATCAGCCGCTTGCCGAGCTCGCGCTCGAGGTGCAGCAGCCGCTCGGATTCGCCCTGCAGGAGCCGCCCGACCGGGATCCCGGTCCATGCGGCGATGACGCCCGCGATGTCCTCGTCGGTGACCTGCTCGTTCACCATGCGGGGCTCGTCGCTGGCCGCATCGGCCTGCCGCTCGGCCTCGGCGAGCTGATCCTGCAGCTGCTTGATCGTCTCGTACTCGAGTTTGGAGGCCTTCACGTAGTCGGCGTCGCGGAGGGCACGGTCGCGCTCGGTGACGGCCTCGTCAAGGCGCTTCTTCAGGTCGCCGACCCGGTTCAGACCGCCGCGCTCGCGCTCCCAGCGCGCCTCGAGGTCCTTCAGCTCGGCCGCGGCACCCGCCATCTGCTCGCGCAGCTTCACCAGGCGCTCCTTCGAGGCGTCGTCCTTCTCCTTCTTCAGCGCGAGCTCTTCGAGCCGCATCCGGTCGACCGCTCTCTTCAACTGGTCGATCTCGACGGGGCTGGAGTCGATCTCCATCTTGAGGCGGCTCATGGCCTCATCGATCAGGTCGATGGCCTTGTCCGGCAGCTGCCGGCTCGGGATGTACCGGTTCGACAGGGCTGCGGCGGCGACCAGGGCGGCATCGTTGATGGTCACGCCGTGGTGCGCCTCGTAACGCCCCTTGAGGCCGCGCAGGATCGCGATCGTGTCCTCGACGGACGGCTCGCCGACGTACACCTGCTGGAACCGGCGCTCCAGCGCCGCGTCCTTCTCGATGAACTCGCGGTACTCGTTGAGGGTGGTCGCGCCGATGAGGCGCAGCTCGCCCCGCGCGAGCATGGGCTTGAGCATGTTGGACGCGGCGACGGATCCCTCGCCCCCGCCGGCGCCCATGAGCACGTGCAGCTCGTCGATGAAGGTGATCACGCGCCCGTCGGACTCGGTGATCTCCTTGAGCACGCTCTTCAGGCGCTCCTCGAACTGGCCGCGGTACATGGCGCCGGCGACGAGGGCGGAGATGTCGAGTGTGATCAGCTCCTTGTCCTTGAGCGACTCGGCCACGTCCCCCGCGACGATGCGCTGCGCGAGGCCCTCGACGACGGCGGTCTTGCCGACGCCGGGCTCGCCGATCAGCACCGGGTTGTTCTTGGTGCGCCGGGTCAGCACCTGACTCACCCGGCGGATCTCCGCATCCCGTCCGATGACGGGGTCGAGCTTGCCCTGCCGGGCACGGTCGGTGAGGTTGATGCCGAACTGCTCGAGCGCGCTCTGCTGCTCGTCCTGCTGTGCCGATTGAGGGGTGGCCATGCGTCCTCCTGGGATCTCCTTCAGATCAAAGTTGAGTTGATTGGACTCAAGTTTACCGAAGGTGCCGTCAGGAGGCAAGAGGGGCTCCGATGGCGCCCCTCACCTCAGCCGATCAGTCGGCCTCCACCATGCCGCGGCGCAGCAGCCGCCCGCGCGGCGTCTCGAAGTCGATCGCCTCCCCGTGCAGATAAGTTCGGCGCACCCGGCCCGCCAGCGCCTTGCCGTTATAGGGCGTGAGCGGGTTCTTGTGATAGAGCTTGGTGACGTCGACGACATAGGCGTCGTCGGCGGCGAAGATCGAGAAGTCCGCATCGTATCCGGGGGCGATCCGCCCCTTGCCGGTGAGGCCCGCGAACTGGGCGGGCCGCTCGCTCATCCAGTTCACGACCGTCTCCAGCGACAGGCCGCGCTTGCGAGCCTCCGTCCAGATCAGCGAGAGCCCCAGCTGCAGGGAGGCCACCCCGCCCCAGGCCACGGCGAAGTCGCCGTTCTCCAGGTCCTTGAGATCGAGGGTGGACGGAGAGTGGTCGGAGACGATGAAGTCGATCGTGCCGTCCTCCAGGCCCTGCCACAGCTGCTCGCGGTTTCCGGCCTCGCGGATCGGCGGGCAGCACTTGAAGGCCGTGGCGCCGAGCGGGATCTCCTCGCTGGTGAGCGTGAGGTAATGCGGGCAGGTCTCCACCGTCAGCTTCAGCCCGTCGCGCTTCGCGCTGCGCAGCATAGGAAGGGCGTCCGACGAGGACAGGTGCAGGATGTGGGCGCGTCCGCCGGTCCAGCGCGCCCGCTCGATGACCTCGGCGATCGCGAGATTCTCGGCGCCGCGCGGGCGGGAGGCGAGGAACTTGGCGTAGTCGTCGCCGTCCGGCTGCGGAGCGCGATCGATCGCGCGGGAGTCCTCTGCGTGCACGATCATGACCGAGTCGAAGTTCGCGAGCTCGCGCATGTCGGCCTCGAGCTCGTCCGGGTCCAGCGGGGGGAACTCGTCCACCCCGGAGTGCAGCAGGAAGCTCTTGAAGCCGAACACCCCGGCGTCGTGCAGGGGCCGCAGATCGGCGATGTTGCCGGGGATCGCGCCGCCCCAGAACCCCACATCGACGTGGGTCTGACCGCGCGCCGCCTCGCGCTTCACGTTCAGTGCCTCGACGTTGACCGTCGGCGGGATGCTGTTCAGGGGCATGTCGACGATGGTCGTCACTCCGCCCGCCGCCGCGGCGCGCGTGGCCGAGGCGAAGCCCTCCCACTCGGTGCGGCCGGGCTCGTTCACGTGCACGTGCGTGTCCACGAGTCCGGGGATGAGCGTCTCGTCGTCGGCGAGCTCGACGATCTCGGCGCCCGCGAGGTTGTTCCCCAGCGGCTGCATCGCCACGATCCGCCCGCCGCGCACGCCCACCTCGCGCGGACGGACCCCCGCCGAGGTCAGCACGCGCTCGCCGCGGATGACGAGGTCGTAGTGCTCGCCGGTCGGATCCAGCGACAGGCTCTCGTCGTTCATCTCAGTCTCCTGCGACATGTCGAGGACCCCTTTCTGCCGGCGGCTCCGCCGGCGTTCATGATCATTGTTGCGTCTGTTCGAGTCTGCGCCGGATTCAGCGGGTCGTCATCGGGAAGCCGGTGATCCGCTTCGGGCGGGGAGGCGCGTAGGTGCGCACCTTGGAGGTGGTGAGCCCCAGGCGCACCAGGCTCTCGGCGACCTGAACCGCCGCCTGCACGCCGTCCACCACGGGTACGCCGCAGAGTTCGACGACCCGGTCCTTGAGCTCGGCCATCCCTCCGCAGCCGAGCACGATGACCTCCGCGCGATCGGTCTCGACGGCCCGCTGCGCCTCCCGGGCGATCGCCTCGATCGCGCGTTCCGGATCCGATTCCAGCTCCAGCACGCCGAGCCCGGACGAGCGCACGGATGCGCACCGGTCGTGCAGGCCGGCCAGGATCAATCGATCCTCGATGAGCGGGACGGTGCGGTCGAGCGTCGTGACGACGGAGTACGAGCGTCCGAGGTACATCGCGGTGGAGGCGGCGGCCTCGGTGATGTCCACCACGGGCACCGTGAGCAGCTCCTGCAGGCCCTCCCGGCCGTGCTCGCCGTAGCCGGCCTGGATCACGGCGTCGTAGTCGTCCTCGTATCGCACGACCTTGTCCATCACGGCGATCGCCGCCAGGTAGCTCTCGAAGTTGCCCTCGCAGCTCTCGGCGCCGAAGTCGGGGGTGATGCCGATGATCTCGGTGCCGGGTGACGCAGCCGACCTCGCGGCCTCCGCGATCCCCGCGGTCATGGTCTCGGTGGTGTTGACGTTCGCGACGAGAATGCGCATGGTCGAGTGCTTCCTTTCCTCAGTGCGAGGCCTGGACGGCGATCTCGGCGCCGTCGACGTCGTGGAACGGCCCGCGCCGGTCGGCGATGATCGCGTAGATGATGGCGGCGGATCCCGCGGCCACGAACCAGGAGAAGTCGCTCACGGCGTGGAACACCGGCAGGAACGTGAACAGCAGCGACAGGGCGCCGGAGATGATCAAGGCGATCACGGCTCGCGGGTTGAAACCCCTCTTGTACGCATACTCCCCTACCGGCGAGTCCGAGTAGAGCTGCGGCACGTTGATGCGCTGCTTCTTGATCAGCCAGTAGTCGACCATGATGATGCCGAACAGCGGGCCGAGCAGAGCCCCGAGTCCGCCGAGGAACACGCCGATCACGACCGGCGCGTTGTACATGTTCCACGGCGTGATCGCGATGCCGATCACGGCGGAGATGAGCGCGGCGCGCCGGAAGTTCAGGTGCCGCGGGAACAGGTTGTTCAGCGCGTAGGTCGGGGCAACGAAGTTCGCCATCAGGTTGACCGCGATGGTCAGCGCGATGAGTGCGAGCGAGGCCAGCACGAGCAGGAAAGTGTTCGGGATCGCCTCTACGACCTCGGACGGCGAGGTGATCAGCTTGCCGTTGAGGCTGAAGCTTCCGCCGGTGAGCACCACGACGATGACGCCGAAGAACAGCATGTTGATGGGGATGCCCCAGAAGTTGCCCTTCAGGATGGCCTTGCGCGAGCGGGCCCCGCGGGTGAAGTCGCAGAAGTTCAGCACGAAGGTGCCGTAGATCGACACCCATAGCGAGGCGGCGCCGAGCATCTTGAGCCAGCTGTCCGCTCCGGCGGCCGCCGCAGTCGGCGCCCAGTCGACCCGGAAGCCGGACTGCACGAGCACCCAGACCGCGAGGATGACGAAGGTCGCGAGGATGATCGGGCCGGCGAAGGCCTCGTACTTGCGGATCATCTCCATGCCGTAGCTGACGATGATCACCTGGATGATCCACAGCGCGACGAACGTGATCCATCCCAGCGGCGACAGCCCGAGGAAGGATCCGGTCTGCAGACCCTTCAGGCCCGGGGCGATCGCGATCAGCACAACCTGCAGCACCTGCGAGGCCAGATAGGTCTGGATGCCGAACCATGCGACGGCGACGCCGCCGCGCAGCAGCGCGGGGATCTGCGCGCCGTGCACGCCGAACGCGATCCTACTCATCACGGGGAAGGGCACGCCGGTCTTCTCGCCCATGAACCCGGACAGGCTCAGCAGGAGGAAGAGGAACAGCGCGCCGAATCCGAGGGCGCCGAGGATCTGCCCACCGGACAGCCCCAGGGAGAACAGGCCGATCGCGAAGGCGTAGTTGCCGAGGCTGTGCACGTCGTTCGCCCACAGGGTGAAGATGCTGTACGCGCTCCAGTGCCGGCTCGCGCGATCCGTCGGGGCGAGGTCGTTGTTGTAGAGGCGGGGGCTGATGCCCGCCTGCACCGCGAACGTCGCCGATGGCGCTTCCTCGAGACCCTCGGATGCCCGACTCGGGACATGCACGTAGTCGTTGGATGTCATTGTGATTTGAACCCCTCTCGACGGCGCCAGTGCCGTCGACACTCGATTTCACAATCCGGAAGAATGATTTCGGATAGAGAGATTTCACCACAGGAGAACGGGTCTTGTCAACGGGTTTCCGCTGATCGGCGGTGAGATCCCAGGTAGGGCAAAAGGCTCGAGCGCACGACGAAACGGCCCCGCAGGATCGTCGCATCCGGGGGCCGTGCTAGCGGACGATGTCGCCGACCTCGACGCCGATGCGGCGGCCCACTTCGGTGAGCAGTGCGACCGCCTCGGCCATGCTGCGGGCCGGATCCGGCTCGAGCTCGGAGAGCGCGTAGACGCGCGCGAACCCCGCGGACGCGGCCGCATCCGCGCTGAGCGTGGAGCGCCCGCACACGGCGATCACGGGGACGCCGGCCGCACGCGCGGCCGCGGCGACGCCGAGCGGCGTCTTGCCGCCCAGGCTCTGGTCGTCGAGACTGCCCTCGCCCGTGATGACGAGGTCGGCGCCGCGGAGGCGCTCGGCGAGGCCGGTGAGGCGCTGCACGACCTCGACCCCGGGTTCGCGGTGCGCGCCGAGCGCGGCCAGCGCCGCGTAGCCGACACCGCCGGCGGCGCCCGCACCGGGCAGGTCGGCCGCCGCCCGGATGCCGGGCTGCTGCTCGAGCAGCCCGGCGAAGCGCGCGAGACCCGCGTCGAGCGTCGCCACGTCATCCGGGCTCGCGCCCTTCTGCGGTCCGAACACGGCGGCGGCCCCCCGGCGGCCGAGCAGAGGATTGTCGACGTCGCTCGCGAGCACGACCTCGGTCGCCGGCAGACGCGGATCCCGCCCCTCCACCTCGACGGTCGCGAGGGATCCCAGGGCCCCGCCACCCCCTGGCAGCTCCCGCCCGGCGGCGTCCCGGAGCACGACCCCGAGCGCCTGCAGCATGCCGGCGCCGCCGTCGGTGTTCGCACTGCCGCCGACCCCCAGCGCGATGTGCGTGCAGCCGCGATCCAGCGCCGCGAGGATCAGCTCTCCGGTCCCCCTGCTGGTGGCGCCGAGCGCGTCCCTCACCCCGCCGGGCAGTGCGTCCAGACCGCTCGCGGCGGCCATCTCGATGATCGCCTGATCCCCGCGCACCGCGAAGCGTGCCTCGACCGGCTCGCCAGTGGGCCCGGTGACGGTCGCGGTGACCGGCGTGAAGCCCGCGGCGAGCGCGGCATCGACCGTGCCCTCCCCGCCGTCCGCGACGGGGACCGCGTCGATGACGGTCCCCGGTGCGGAGGCCAGGATCCCCTCCGCGAGCGCGGCGGCGACCTCAGGGCCCGTGGCCGAACCCTTGAACTTGTCGGAGGCGATCAGGATGCGCATGGTGAGAATGCTACGGCTCAGTCGAGCAGCGCGTAGACGGCCTCGGGCGCGTCGGCGGGCGATGCGGCGAGGTCCTCGAACTCGTTCATGGTGTCGAGATCCGCGCCCATCGCGATGTTGGTCACGCGCTCGAGGATCACCTCGACGACGACCGGCACCTGGAACTCGTCACGCAGGCGCTCGGCCTCGGCGAAGCCGGCCGCGAGGTCCTCGGGACGCTCGACCCGGATCGCCTTGCAGCCCAGGCCCTCTGCCACCTTGACGTGGTCGACGCCGTAGCCGGTCGCGATCGACGACGAGTCCTGCGGGGTGTTGATGTTGTCGAAGGCCAGCGAGACCTCGTAGTCCATCTCGAACGCGCGCTGCGACTGACGAATCAGGCCCAGGTAGCTGTTGTTCACCACGACGTGGATGTACGGCAGCTTGTGCTGCGCACCCACGGCGAGCTCCTCGATCATGAACTGGAAGTCGTAGTCGCCGCTCAGCGCGACCACCGACTGGCCCGGCTTGCCGCGCACGACACCGAGGGCGGCGGGCAGCGTCCAGCCCAGCGGGCCGGCCTGGCCGGCGTTGATCCACTGGCGGGGTCCATACACGTGCAGCAGCTGCGCGCCGGCGATCTGGCTGAGGCCGATCGTGGTCACGTACGTGGTGTCGTGGCCGAACGCGGTCAGCATCTCCTGATAGACGCGGTGCGGCTTCATCGGCACGGTGTCGAAGTTCGTCTTGCGCTGCAGGCGCGCCTTGCGGTCGCGGCATTCCTCGGCCCACGCGTTGTAGTCGGGCAGCGTGGCCACGCGGTCGCGCGCCGCCTCGAGCAGGGCGTCGATGAACGCGCCGGCGTCGGAGACCACACCGTAGTCGGGCGCGAACACGCGGCCGATCTGGGTGGGCTCGATGTCGACGTGCACGAAGGTGCGGCCCTTGCGGTACGTGTCCAGGCCGCCGGTGTGCCGGTTGGCCCAGCGGTTGCCGATCCCGAGCACGAAGTCGCTCTCCAGGAAGCTCGCGTTGCCGTAGCGCTGCGAGGTCTGGATCCCGACCAGGCCCGCGGCGAGCGGGTGGTCGTCGCCGATCGCGCCCCAGCCCATCAGGGTCGGGAACACGGGCACGCCCAGGGTCTCGGCGAGCTCGACGAGCTTGGCGGAGGCGCCGGAGTTCACGACCCCGCCGCCGGCGACGATCGCCGGGTGCGCGGACGAGGTGAGCATGTCGAGCACCTTCTCCGCCTGCGCGCGGGTCGCGGCGGGCCGGGCCACCGGCAGCGGCTCGTAGGTGTCGATGTCGAACTCGATCTCGGTCAGCTGCACATCGAAGGGCAGGTCGATGAGCACCGGACCGGGGCGCCCGGAGCGCATGATCTGGAAGGCCGACTGGAAGACGCCGGGGACCTGCGCGCCCTCGAGCACCGTCTTGGTGAACTTCGTGACGGGCTTCGCGATCGCCGCGATGTCGACGGCCTGGAAGTCCTCCTTGTCGAGCTTCGCGACCGGCGCCTGGCCGGTGATGCACAGCATCGGGATGGAGTCGGCGATCGCGGCGTACAGGCCCGTGATCATGTCGGTGCCGGCGGGGCCGGAGGTGCCCAGGCACACGCCGATGCGGCCGTCGCCGGTGCGGCTGTAGCCGTCGGCCATGTGGCTGGCGCCCTCGACGTGGCGGGCCAGGGTGTGCCGCACGCCGCCGTTCTGGCGCATCGCGGCATAGAGCGGGTTGATGGCGGCGCCGGGGAGGCCGAAGGTCTCGGTGGCGCCCTCCTTGATCAGGATCTGGACGATGGCGTCTACTGCGCGCATGCGGGTCATGAGATCTTCCTTAGGTCTGATGGGGGTCGTTGGGCGAGGACGGCGGAGCCGACCGAGACGAAACGCGGCGTTTCGTCTCGCTTCGCTCGCTCAACGACCCCAGAAAAGCGTGGGATCAGTTCTTGCCGGAGAGTTCGGCGGTGAGCTTGAACAGGCCGGAGTGGTCCAGCCCGCCGTCGCCGCGGGCGACGAGCGCGTTCACGAGCTGTGCGACCGCGGCGCCGAGCGGGACGGTGACCCCGACCGAGCGTGCAGCCGACGTGACGATGCCCAGATCCTTGTTGTGGAGGGCGAGACGGAAGCCGGGCGCGAAGTCGCGGTTCAGCATCTTCTGGCCCTTCTGGTCGAGGACCTTGGATCCGGCGAGTCCCCCGCCGAGCACCTTCAGCGCGGCGTCGGTGTCGACGCCGAACGCTTCGAGGAAGACGACGGCCTCGGCGAGCGCCTGGATGTTGACGGCGACGATGAGCTGGTTGGCGGCCTTGACGGTCTGGCCGGCGCCGGCGGGCCCGACGTGCACGATGGTCTTGCCGATCGCGTTCAGGACGGGCTCCGCCGTCGCGAAGTCGTCCGCGGATCCGCCGACCATGATCGAGAGGACCGCGTCGATCGCGCCCTGCTCGCCTCCGGAGACGGGGGCGTCGACGACGCCCAGCCCGGCGGCCACGGCCTCCGCGGCGAGCTCCTTCGCCACGTCGGGGCGGATCGAGGAGTTGTCGATCCAGAGCGCGCCGGCCTTGGCGTGCGCGAAGACGCCGTCCGGGCCCTGCACGACGCCGGCGACATCCGGGGAGTCGGGGACCATCGTGATGATGACGTCGGCGTCCTTCACGGCGTCGGCGATGCTGCTGGCGCCGGTGCCGCCGGCAGCGACGAGGGTGTCGATGGCGCCCTGGCTGCGATTGAAGCCTGCGACGTCGTAGCCGGCGGCGACGAGGTTCTTCGCCATGGGCAGGCCCATGATGCCGAGGCCGATGAATGCGATGCGGGTCATGTCGTCGCTCCTTAGCGAGAGAGGTTCAGGCCTGCGCGGCCGCGGTGCTGGTCCAGGCGAAGGGATCCGCCTGGGTGGCCTTGTACTCCAGGCCGATGACGCCGGCGTAGCCGCCGTCCTGGGCATCGGCGATCCACTGCGCGAGCGGCAGGTCGCCGGTGCCGGGCTCGCCGCGGCCGGGGGCGTCGGCGATCTGGATGTGGCCGAACTCGGCGGCGTGCTCTGCGATCACCGCGGGGACGTCGTCGCCGTTGACGGCGAGGTGGTAGAAGTCGGCGAGCAGGCGGACGTTCTCGACGCCCTCCTCCGCCTTCACGCGCTCGATGATCGCCAGCGCGTCGGCGGCGGTCTTCAGCGGGTAGGTCTCCATGCCCGAGACCGGCTCGAGCAGTACGATCCCGCCGAGCGCGGCGACCGCGCGTCCCGCCGCGGCGAGGTTCGTCACGGCCAGGTCATCCTGCGCCTGCGGGTCGATGCCGTCGATCCTGTTGCCGTAGAGGGCGTTGAAGGCCTGGGTGCCGAGGCGACGGCCGATCTCGACGACCACCGCGGTGTTGGCCGCGAACTCGTCCTCGCGGCCGATCCAGCTCACCAGGCCGCGATCACCGGCGGGCATGTCCCCGGCGAAGAAGTTCAGGCCGGTCAGCTGCACGTCGGCGTCCTGGATCGCGGCGACGAACGCGTCGACCTCGTCCTGCGCGGGCACGGCCACGGCGAAGGGCCACCAGAACTCCACGGCGTCGAACCCGGCAGCCTTCGCGGCGGCCGGACGCTCCAGGATCGGCAGCTCGGTCAGCAGGATCGAGGCGTTGACGGTGTAGCTCATGAGATCGTCCTTGATTTCGGATTGTGGAAGAAGATTTCCTTGTAATGAAAGAGTACGGGGATCGTGCCCCTTCTGTCAACGCTCAGGCCCCGATTCGCCTCCATGAAGTTTCACGATGTGAATAAAGAATCTTCTATTGCGGAAGATTTGGATCCGGCGGTACAGTCCTAGAGCGCCTCGTCCGACGAGGCGTCCAGACTCAACTCGATGACGAGCAAGAGAGGTCTCCCACCATGTCATCCCCCGTTTCCCCCGATTCCGTCGACTCCGCGTCCGGGAACGGAACCACGATCCCCCGAACAGGGTTGATCGTCCCCCGAGCCGGAAAGATCGGCTGGGTGCGCTGGTCGATCGGCTTCCTGTTGTTCTTCGCGGTGCTGATCAACTACATCGACCGCAGTTCGATGTCGGTCGCGGAACATGACATGCGGATCGAGTTCGGCCTCACCGAGGGCCAGATCGGCATCATCCTGGGCAGCTTCGGCTGGACCTACGCCCTCATGCAGATCCCGATGGGGATGCTGTTGGACAAGATCGGCATCAAGTGGGTGATGCGCGCGGCGACCATCCTCTGGACGATCTCCTGCTTCCTCACCGCCGCGATCAGCGGCATGGGCCTGCTGCTCGTCGCGCGACTGATCCTCGGCTTCGCCGAAGCGCCGATCTTCCCCGGTGCCATGAAGACCACCGGCTACTGGTTCCCGCGTTCTGAGCGCGGCATGGCCACGGTGATCTTCGACAGCGGCCAGCGGCTGTCCAACGTGATCGGCTTCCCGATCGTCGGCGCCGCGGTCGCGCTGTTCGGGTGGCGCGGCGCTTTCATCACCATCGGCGTGCTCAGCCTCCTGTACACGGTCGTCTTCTTCTTCCGCTACCGCGATCCGAAGGAGATGAACCGCAGGGGCAAGCTGAGCGACGCCGAGCTGAACCACATCCTCGCCGGTGGCGCGCAGCACGAGGACGCGCCGAAGCCGAACCCGCTCGCCAACCTCGGCTACATCCTGCGTCAGCGCAAGGTGTGGGGCATGTCGCTCGGCCTGGGCTGCGCCGGCTACGTGCAGTGGATGCTGCTCACCTGGCTGCCCGGCTTCCTGCAGTCCCAGATGCACATGGACGTGGCGAAGTCCGGTCTGATCACGGCGGTGCCCTGGCTGTTCGCCGTGATCGTGCAGTACGCCCTGCCGGGTTACTGGCTGGATCGTCTGATCCGGCACGGCAGGTCGAGCACGGCGGTCCGTCGGGCGTTCATCATCGGCGGCATGCTGCTCGCGACCACGATCGCCGGCACGGCGTTCACCCACGACCTGTTCTGGTCGCTCGTGTGGATCACGCTGGGCACGACCGGGATCACGATCGCGTTCAGCGTGACGAACTCCCTCCCCGCGCTCATAGCCCCGGAAGGCTCCGTGGGAGCGACAGGAGCCGTCATGAACACGGTGAACAACATCATCGGCACGACCGCTCCGATCGTCACCGGATTCATCGTGCAGTTCACCGGCAGCTTCGCCTGGGCGTTCATCGTCGCAGGAATCATGCTGGTCATCGGCATCTTCTTCTACACCGTGGTGCTCGGCCGGATCGAACCGATCCCGAGCGCCGAGGAGCGAGCGGCCATCGGAGCGTCATCCCGGGCATGACGAGGCCCTGACACGCGAGAACGCCGCCCACGAGTGGGCGGCGTTCTCGCGTGCTGCTGACGGATCCCGGTCAGGTCAGCCGGATCTGCCGGTTCATGTCCTTGTACAGCAGGTAGCGGAAGTCCTCGGGGCCGCCCGCGTAGCAGGCCTGCGGGCAGAACGCGCGCAACAGCATGTAGTCGCCCGCCTCGCACTCCACCCAGTCGTCATTGAGGCGGTAGACCGCCTTGCCCTGCAGCACGAACAGGCCGTGCTCCATGACGTGCGTCTCGGCAAAGGGGATGGATCCGCCCGGCTTGAAGGTGACGATGTTCACCTGCATGTCGTGCGCAATGTCGCTCGCGTCCGAGAAGCGCGTGGTGGCCCACACGTCATCGGTGTCCGGCATCGAGACCGGAGCGATGTCCTTGTCGCTCGTGACGAACGACGCGGGTGCGTCGACGCCGTCCAGCCACTCGTAGGCCTTGCGGATCCAGTGGAAGCTGGTGATCTCGGATCCCTCGTTGGCGAGCGACCAGGTCGCGCCCGGGGCGAGGAAGGCGTAGCCGCCCTCCTCGAGCACGTGGGTCTCGCCCTCGAGCGTCAGGGTGAGCTTCCCCGTCGTGACGAAGACGACGCCTTCGACGCCGGCCTCGACCTCGGGTTTCGCCGCCGCGCCACCCGGCGCGATCTCGACGATCAGCTGCGAGAACGTGGTCGCCGAGCTCGGGGTCGGGCGGGCGATGATCCACGCGCGCGTGTTCGTGAAACCGGGCAGGCTGCTCGTCACGATGTCGCGCATCACGCCCTTCGGGATGAACGTGTACGCGAGCTTGACGACGGCGCGGTCGGTGAGCAGCTCGGTCTGCGGGGGCAGCCCGCCGGCGGGGGTGTAGTAGGACATCAGGCCTCCTTGGTGGCGAGAGTCGGGGCGAGGTTCGGAGCGACAGTCGGGGCGAGTTTCGGGTGGGCGAGGCGGACGAGCTCCGCGGGTTCGGATCCGGTCGCGGCGCGCACCTCCTCGGTAGTGAGGGCGCCGCACTCCAGCCCGCGCACGACGAACCGCGCGAGGGCCCGGGCCGTCGCCGGCTCGTCCATGATCGTGGCGTCGCTGCCGTGCAGATAGTTGTCCAGGCGCTTCGCGGCGGCGGCGAAGCCCTCGCGATAGAACGCGTAGGTGGCCAGGTACCGGGTCGGCAGCTGCGTGGCGTGCAGATCCCAGCCCTGGTAGTAGCCGCGCTCGAGCGAGCGCCGTACCAAGCGCGCGTGCAGCTGCCAGGCCTCGCGCACGTGATCCGGATCGCCGACGGGGATCACGTTCGTGGATCCGTCCGAGATCCGCACCCCGGTCTCGGCGACGGCGACCTGCATCACCTGCTTGGCGAAGTCGGCCGCGGGGTGCTCCATGGACTGATAGGCCGCGGCGATCTGCAGCGAGGCGCTGTAGTCGTACGTGCCGTAGTGCAGTGCGGAGATGCGCCCGTCTGCGCGATGCAGCAGGGTCGCGACCGGAACGGATCCGTCCGCGGCGACGATCAGCTGCGGCGTCTCCATCTGCACCTCGAACCGCAGCCGGCCCGCGGGCAGCCCGAGGCGCTCCTCGAACAGCTCGCAGAGCGCGACCATCGCCTCGACCTGCGCGACCGTGGTGACCTTCGGCAGCGTCAGGACCAGTCCGTCCGGCAGCGGGCCGGCGGCCGCGAGCGTGGTCAGGAACAGATCGAGCGTGCGGATCCCGCGCCGGCGCGTGGGCGCCTCGAAGCACTTGAACCGGATCCCGATGAACGGCGGGGCGAGGTCGGCGGCGACCGCTGCGGCCACCCGCTCGGCGGTGAGGACCGCGTCCGCGTCCTCCTCCTCGTCCGGCCGGGCGCCGTAGCCGTCCTCGAAGTCGAGCCGCAGATCCTCGATCGGCTCGGCGACCAGCTTCGCGTCCACGAGTGGCGCGAGCTCGTCGGCGAGGGGGCCGAGGCCGACCGCCTGCGCGAGGGCGACGGTGCCGCCGAACGCGGCGACCGCCTCGGCAGCCGCGGCGCCGAACGCTGCCGGCAGGTCGGGCCGGAACCTGTCGGCCGGCACGTACAGCGTGTGCACGGGCTGCCGGCTGCCGTCGTCGCCCGGGTACCGGGTGGCGAGCAGCGTGTCGGTGCCGGCGAGACGGGTGTCGATGTCGGCGAGGTCGGCCTCGCCCAGGGTGCCTGCGGCCATAAGGCTCACTCCTTGCTCGACGCGGTGGACTCGACCACGCGCACGATCGCCTCGGCGACCGCACCGGCCACCAGCGGATCGAACACGCTCGGGATGATGAAGCTCGCGTTGAGCTCGTCATCGCCGACACGGTTCGCGATCGCCTCGGCGGCTGCGACCAGCATAGGCGGGGTGATGTCCGACACGCCCGCGTCCAGGAGGCCCCGGAAGAAGCCGGGGAAGGCGAGCACGTTGTTGATCTGGTTCGGGAAGTCGCTGCGGCCGGTGGCGACGATCGCGGCGTGCTTCGAGGCGATGATCGGATCCACCTCGGGGGTCGGGTTCGCCATCGCGAACACGATCGCGTCGTCTGCCATGGCGGCGATGTCGGACTCGTCCAGGATGTCCGGGGCGCTCACGCCGATGAACACGTCGGCGTCGACGATCGCCTCCTTCAGGCTGCCCTGGAAGCCGCGGGGGTTGGTGGTCGCGGCGAGCTCGGTGCGGTGCGCGTCGGCGTACTCCTCGCCGCGGTGGATCGCGCCGTTGCGACCGCAGGCGACGACGTCAACGGCCCCCTCGGCGCGCAGCAGCTGCACGATCGCGTTGCCGGCGGCGCCGACGCCCGAGACGACGATCCGCACCTCGTCGATCGACTTGCCGACCACCCGGAGCGCGTTGCGGAGCGCGGCGAGCGTCACGATCGCGGTGCCGTGCTGGTCGTCGTGGAAGACCGGGATGTCGAGCTCCTCACGCAGGCGAGCCTCGATCTCGAAGCAGCGCGGAGCCGCGATGTCCTCGAGGTTCACGCCGCCGTAGACCGGGGCGATGGCCTTGACGATCGAGATGATCTCCTCGGTGTCCTTCGTGTCCAGGCAGACCGGCCAGGCGTCGACGTTCGCGAACTGCTTGAACAGCGCAGCCTTGCCCTCCATCACTGGCAGCGCGGCCTCGGGCCCGATGTCGCCGAGGCCGAGCACGGCGGTGCCGTCGGTCACGACGGCGATCGTGTTGCGCTTGATCGTGAGGTTGCGCGCCTTGCTCTTGTCCTCGGCGATGGCCATGCAGACCCGCGCGACGCCCGGCGTGTAGGCCCGGGACAGGTCGTCGCGGTTGCGCAGCGGCACGCTCGGAACGACCTCGAGCTTGCCGCCGAGGTGCATCAGGAACGTGCGGTCGCTGACCTGGCGTACGGTGACGCCCTCGAGCGCCTCGACCGCGTCGCGCACCTGGTCGGCGTGCTGCTCGCCCGTCGTGTTGCACGTCAGGTCGACGACGATCGTGGTCGGGTGCGATTCCACCACGTCGAGCGCGGTGATCGCGGCGCCGGCGGCGGCGGCCGCCGCGGCCAGCTCGCTGGTGACGCTGACGTTGGACGGCGCGTCGATCCGCAGCGTGATCGAGTTCCCGGGGCCCGGATTCGCCATGTTTCCTCCTCATCGAGGCGTCCGGGCGAAAGAGCTCGGGCGCGGGGGTGCAGTTCTGAAGTCTCAATACAATACTTTCGTATTGTGGATACTATTATCTCTATCGTGGAAGTTTTGCGCAACACGGTCTTCGAATCTCCTCGAAGTTCCGGAGCGCGGCTCTCGCATGATGGAATATCCACGACGACGGGAGCCGCAATGGCAGAGAATCTGAAGACCACCAAGGCCGCAGGATCGGGCGTGCAGTCGGTCGAGCGCGTGTTCGAGCTGCTCGAACTCGTGACCGACGCCGGCGGCGAAGTGACCCTCAGCGAGCTCTCCGCGTCGACGGATCTCCCGCTTCCCACGATCCACCGGCTGCTGCGCACGCTCGTCACGCTCGGCTACGCCCGTCAGCTGCCGAACCGGCGCTACGCGCTCGGCCCGCGGCTGATCCGGATCGGCGAGGGTGCGTCCCGCCAGTTCGGCGCGCTCGCCCGCCCGCAGCTGAAGGGCCTGGTCGACGCCCTCGGCGAGAGCGCGAACATGGCCGTGCTCGACGGCGACATGGTCGTCTACGTCGCGCAGGTGCCATCGCAGCACTCGATGCGGATGTTCACCGAGGTCGGCCGTCGCGCGAACGTGCACGACACCGGTGTCGGGAAGGCGATCCTGGCCCAGCTCGACAACGACACCGTGCGCGGCATCGTGGGCCGCACCGGAATGTCCACCCCGACCTCCTTCAGCATCGGCAACGTCGACGACCTGCTCGCCGAACTCGACCGGATCCGCGAGCGCGGCTACTCGATCGACGAGCAGGAGCAGGAGATCGGCGTGCGCTGCTACGCCATGGCTGTGCCGAACGCGCCGACCCCGACCGCCGTGTCGGTGTCCGGCCCGATCGCCCGCGTCACCGAGGAGTTCGCCGAGCGCGCCGTGCCCCGCCTGCGCGAGGCGGCCACCGCCATCGCCGCCGACCTCGCGGCGTAGATCCCCCCGGACCCCGGACCCCGGCCCCCGGGGATGGAAAGCGCTGTTCCCGACCTCGTGCGAGCAGCGAAATGCATCTCCGAGCTCGACGGCCGACATCGCGGGGATGGAAAACGTCACCCTCGCGTCCATGGGAGAGGCGCTTTCCATCCCCGTGCCCGGAGCCCGGAGCCCGACCCCGAGCCTGACCCCGGGACAACCGCGGCTTCGGGACGGTCATCCCATCCGTGCGGCGATGGCCCGACGGATCCGATCCAGGAGCGCGTCGGCGCCTTCTGCAAGGTCGAGCTGGGTGATCCGGATCACCAGCCATCCGCGATCCTCGAGCTCGCGCTGTCGCTGGATGTCTCTCCGCCACTGCGCCGCGTCGGTGCGATGTCCGTCGCCCTCGTACTCGATGGCGATCTTCCACGCGGGGTAGGCCAGATCGACCCGCGCGATGAGCCGCCGCGCGTCGCGGACTTCATGCTGGACCACGGGCTCCAGAAGCCCCGCGCCGAGGATGAGCAGACGCGTCTCGGTCTCCTTCGGGGATTCGACGCGATCACGTGCCAGCGACAGCGCCTCCTGGATCTGCCGACGCCCCGGGAACCGCGCCCACTGGCGAAGACGCTCTTCGATCTCATCGCGGCGGATCAGCGGACGGTCCGGGAGCAGATTCGGATAGTTGTCTGCGGTGGTGAGCAGGGCGTCGATCAGCACCACGGCCTCGTCGACGCTCAACTCGTCTGCGCAGCTGAAGACCGCGGCGATCGGATCCACGACGGGGAGCGATCCGATCCGCCACGTCGTCGCGCGGCCCTCGAGCAGTCGGCGTCCGCGGATCCCTGCGGTCTTCGGCGGCGTCGCGTCGCGCGGCACAGCGACCTCGAGTGGCTCCTCGCTCGTCCAGCGCCGTGGATGCGGGAGGCCCCAGACGCGCACGGCCGTGCTCCCGACGAACCGCTGCCGCGGCTTCAGGCGTCGCGCGCCACACGCGACGAGCCCGGCGAACGTCGCGGGTGGCTCCGGCGAGCGGACACCGCGGAACGGCCGATGCAGATCACCCGCATCGGCCCGCCCGCGCTTGATCCCGGCCGCGGCTGCTTCGCGGAGCGTGAACACATCGCCCAATGTCGACGGGAGCGGAATCCTGTGGCGCATCCCCCGATGATCCCCGGGGACCGACATGCGCGGGGCCCCCACCGCGGGATCCGTGGAGTCCGCTACACAGCCGGCACCTGTGGAGGGGCAACGGGTCCGACTCAGGGATGGAAACCGCTGCTCCCCGACACGCGAGAGCGGCGAAATCCATCCCCGCGCCCGCCGCCGGCCGACTCAGGGATGGAAACCGTCGCCCCCGCGTCGACGGAAGCGGCGTTTTCCATCCCCGGCCCAAAAAGCCGCCGGCAAGACCGTCGCTCAACGACCGGCCCCACCCGCTACTCCGCGTCGGTGCCGCTCGTGCCGGCGTTGACGTCGAGCAGGCGGTAGCGCTCCGCGGCCTGACTCGGGATCGAGGGGTCGATCTCCCCCCGTGCCGCGAGCAGCTGCAGCGTGCGCACCACGACGCTCGGACCGTCGATCTTGAAGTACCGGCGGGCGGCGGCGCGGGTGTCGGAGAAGCCGAAGCCGTCGGCGCCCAGGCTCGCCCAGTCGTTCGGGACGAACTGACGGATCTGGTCGGGCAGATCCTTCGCGTAGTCGCTCACGGCGACGATCGGCCCCGTCGAGGAGGCGAGCTGCCGCCGCACGAACGGCACCCGCGCGCCGCGTCCGAGGAACTCATCCTCCTCCGCGGCGACCGCATCGCGGCGCAGCTCGGTCCACGAGGTGACCGACCAGACATCGGCCTGCACCCCCCAATCCGAGGCGAGCAGCCGCTGCGCCTCCTGCGCCCAGGTCACGCCGATGCCCGAGGCGAGCAGGTGCGCGCGCGGCGCCTCGACGGGCGCGATCCGGTGGATCCCGCCCAGGATCCCTGCCACGTCGACATCTTCGGGCTCCGCCGGCTGCACGATCGGCTCGTTGTAGACCATGAGGTTGTAGATGTGGTTGCGGTCGGTCGAGTCCGCGCCGTACATGCGCTCGATGCCGGCGCGCACGATGTGGCCGATCTCGTAGCCGAACGCCGGATCGTAGGTGACCACGGCCGCGTTCGTCGCCGCGAGCAGTGGCGAGTGCCCGTCGGCGTGCTGCAGGCCCTCGCCGGTCAGCGTGGTGCGCCCCGCGGTCGCCGAGATCAGGAAGCCGCGCGCCATCTGGTCGGCCGCCGCCCAGAGCGAATCGCCGGTGCGCTGGAATCCGAACATCGAGTAGAACACGTACACCGGGATCAGCGGGACGCCGTGCGTCGCATAGGCGGTGCCGGCGGCGGTGAACACGGCGATGGATCCCGCCTCGTTGATGCCGACATGCAGGATCTGCCCCGCGGTCGATTCCTTGTACGAGAGCACGATGTCGCGGTCCACGGCCAGATAGTTCTGCCCGTGCGGGTTGTAGATCTTCGCGGTCGGGAAGAATGCGTCCATGCCGAACGTGCGCGCCTCGTCGGGGATGATCGGGACGATGCGCTTCCCGAACGCGGGGTCGCGCATGAGGTCCTTGAGCACCCGCACGAACGCCATGGTCGTCGCGGCCTGCTGCTTGCCGGATCCGCGCGCCGCCACCTCGTAGGCCTTCGGGTCGGGCAGGGCGATCTCACCCGAGGCGTTCGGGCGACGCTCCGGGAGGTACCCGCCGAGGGCGCGGCGGCGCTCCTGCAGGTACCGGATCTCGGGGGCGTCGACGCCCGGGTGGTAATACGGCGGCTCGTACGGGTTCGCCTCGAGCTCGGCGTCGCTGATCGGCACGCGCAGGTGATCGCGGAAGTCCTTGAGGTCCTGCAGCGTGAGCTTCTTCATCTGGTGCGTCGCGTTGCGCGCCTCGAAGCGCGGGCCCAAGCCGTAGCCCTTCACGGTCTTGACCAGGATGACCGTGGGCTTGCCGTTGTGCTCCAACGACTTCGCGTACGCCGCGAACACCTTGTGGTAGTCGTGGCCACCGCGCTTGAGACCCCAGATCTGCTCGTCGGTGAGATGCTCGGCGAGCGCGAGCGCACGCGGATCCTGCCCGAAGAAGTGCTCCCGGATGAACGCGCCCGACTCGGCCTTGTACGTCTGGTAGTCGCCGTCGCGGGTGGTGTTCATCACGTTCAGCAGCGCGCCGGAGGTGTCGCGGGCGAGCAGGTCGTCCCATTCCCGTCCCCAGACGACCTTGATGACGTTCCAGCCCGCGCCGCGGAAGAACCCCTCGAGCTCCTGGATGATCTTGCCGTTGCCGCGCACCGGCCCGTCCAGGCGCTGCAGATTGCAGTTCACGACGAACGTGAGGTTGTCGAGGCCGTCGTTGGCGGCGAGCTGCAGCAGGCCGCGGCTCTCCGGCTCATCCATCTCGCCGTCGCCGAGGAACGCCCAGACATGCTGGTCGCTGGTGTCCTTGAGCCCGCGGCCCTGCAGGTAGCGGTTCGACTGGGCCTGGTAGATCGCGTTCATCGGGCCGATGCCCATCGACACGGTCGGGAACTCCCAGAACTCCGGCATGAGCCGCGGATGCGGGTAAGAGCTCAGGGCGTGCCCCTCGCGGGAGCGCTCCTGGCGGAAACCGTCGAGGTCCTCCGCGCTGAGGCGTCCCTCCATGAACGCGCGAGCGTACATGCCCGGCGAGGCGTGCCCCTGGAAGTAGACCTGGTCGCCGCCGCCGGGGTGATCCTTGCCGCGGAAGAAGTGGTTGAAGCCGACCTCGTACAGGGTCGCGGCACCCGCATAGGTGGAGATGTGCCCGCCGACGCCGATGCCGGGACGCTGCGCGCGGTGCACCAGGATCGCGGCGTTCCAGCGCATCCAGGCACGGTAGCGGCGCTCGAGGTCCTCATCGCCGGGGTAGACCGGCTCGTCGGACACCGGGATCGTGTTGACGTAGTCCGTGGTCGTGCTCGGCTCGGGGGCGTAACCGGCACGGGCCGCGAGCGATCGCACGATGTGCTCGCCGCGCTCGGCGCCGCGCCGGGCGACGAGCACATCGAGCGACTCGAGCCATTCGGCGGTCTCTTCGGGATCGTGATCCAGGGTGTCGGATCCGGCGGCGGAGCTGCTCTGTTCGTGCATCTTCGGCCTTTCTGTGAGATGTTATGGGGCTGCCGGTTCGGCAGCGGGACTGAGGCGTGAGGAGAGACGATGAGCGGACGCGTCGCGGTGGTGACCGGAGCGGGCTCCGGGATCGGGCGCGCCGTGGCGCGGGCGATGCTGGCCGCGGGCTACCGGGTGGCGCTGGCCGGGCGGCGCGAGGACGCGCTGCGCGAGACGGCGTCCGACCATGCCGACGCCCTCGTCGTGCCGACGGACGTGACCGTCGAGGCCGACGTGGACGCCCTGTTCGATCGGGTGCTCGGCGAATGGGGTCGGGTGGACGTGCTGTTCAACAACGCCGGCACGTTCGGTCCTACCGCCTCCGCCGCCGACATCACCGTCGCGGACTGGGAGCGGACGCTCTCCGTGAACGTCACCGGGGCGCTGCTGTGCGCACGCGGGGCCATGCGCACGATGCGGGAGCAGCACCCGCAGGGCGGCCGGATCATCAACAACGGATCCATCTCCGCCCAAGTGCCGCGCCCGCTGTCCGTCGCGTACGCGGTCAGCAAGCACGCGATCACCGGGCTGACGAAGTCGATCGACCTGGACGGCCGGCCGTACCGGATCTCGTGCGGGCAGATCGACATCGGCAACACCCGCACCGAGATCATGGACGAGCTCGGAGTCGGAGCCGGCGCGCTGCAGGCCGACGGCACCCGCCGCATCGAGCCCACCTTCGACGTCGAGGCCGCGGCCCGCACCGTGCTGCTCATGGCCGACCTGCCGCTCGAGGCCAACATCACCGCACTCACGATCGCGGCGAGCGGGATGCCCTTCGGCGGTCGGGGCTGATAGGACGCGGATGTTCCGCGGCACGGGACCTCCTCGTCCAGCGGGCGTGCCGGTCGGTCCGAGACACCCTGTAGTCATGTCTCTCGAATTGCGGAAGAACTATTTCAGTATGTGTAATTCTAGTGTGACCTTCGAAGGCGTTGTTGTCAAGGAAGCGACCGGGGATCGCCGGCTGTCGAGGGCAGAGAAGATGCGGGGCCCGGCGAACCGGACCCCGCATCTGTCTGACCTCTCGGCGAGACCGGCTCAGCAGAAGCCGGCGATGCCGCTCCACGACCAGTGGTCGGTGTCGGCGCCCTCGCGCAGGAACGCCGCCTCGATCAGGCCGTACGGGCGATCCGCGGCGAAGAACACCTCGTTGGGGTTCTCCAGGCCGAACGGCGACAGGTCCACGACGAAGTGGTGGCTGTTCGGGGTGGAGAAGCGGATCTCGTCGATCTCGGGGTGCGCCTCGAGCACGGCCTGCGCCATGTCGTAAAGCGTGTTCTGCAGGGCGTAGGAGTAGTTCTTCGTGAAGCTCGCGAGCAGCACGCGGCGCACATCGGCATAGACCTCGTTGAAGTCGATGTCGTTGCGGTTGTAGCGCCACTTCGCCGTGACCGACGTCGCCAGGATGCGGTCGGTGGTCTCCGGAAGCGTCGTGTACCTGTCCTTCGGGTAGCCGACGAAGCCGCTCTCGGTGGACTTCAGGACCTTGAGGTCCTGCAGTCCCGCGATGATCGTGGTGTCGTCGCCGTCGATCTGCACGACGGCGGTGCGGGTCTCCGTGCCGCCGGCCACGAAGGAGTGGTCGTGCGGGCCGCCCTCGGCCTCGATCCGCTGCCAGGTGTACTGCTCGGCCGCCCAACGCCCGCCGGTCACCCAGTCGAACTCGCCCGTGAAGTGCCGGCCGAGACGCAGCAGGTACTCTTCCGGGCTGCCGACACCGTCCTTCGCGAACGCGAAGACCGTGTTCTTCTGCGTGTCTGTCGCGACGACGTGCTCGTTGTTGCCGTCGAAGTGGGCGCTGTCGAAGTCGCCGCGCAGCTGCGAGGTGACGTTCAGGTCCTCGATCTCGTGGCGGTCGGTGTCGCGCGTGATGCGGACGACGCGCACCTCGGCCTTGCCGTACTGGTTCTTGCCCAGGATGATGTTGGTCATTCGGGATCCCTCTTAGCTTCCTCGGTAGGTGGAATACGCGAACGGACTGAGCAGCAGCGGCACGTGATAGTGCTCCTGCGCGGCGTCGACCAGGAAGGTCAGCACCACCTCCGGGAAGAAGGCGTCCGTGTCGATGCCGGCGAAGTAGGCCGCGGTGTCGAACCGGAGGCGGTAGGCACCGCTCTCCAGCCGCTCCGGGCCGAGCGCTTTCACCCGCCCGTCAGCATCGGTGAGGCCCGTACCGATCCCCGACCATCCGTCGCCGACTCGGGCCTCGAGTACGACGGCGACGCCGGGCGCGGGGCGCCCGATCGATGTGTCCAGGATGTGGGTGGTCACGTGGGAGACGCTCATGCGTGTGCTCCTTCAATCTCGATGGCCGCTTTCAGGCGGAGCGCTGCGATCTCGCGCAGCTGCTGGTCGACGACGGCGAGCTCCTGCTCGAGGGTGTGCCCGAGCCGCTCGTGCAGCAGGGCCAGGATCTCGTCGGCGCTGCGGCCGGCGGCGCGGACGAGGTAGACGCGGTCGAAGCGCTCCTCGTAGGCCCGGTTGCCGGCGGCGAGGGCGGCGGCCGCGACCTCGTCGACGCTCGGCTGCTCGCGGCGCGAGTGCGCGGCCTCGGCGCTGGTGCCGTCGACCTTCGCGCCGATCCGCGGGTGGTGCGCGAGCGCCGCGTCGAGCTCGGCCTCGGTCAGCGGCGCGGCGGCGGTGAGCGCGGCGGCGGAGAGCGCGGCGAGCGAGGCGTAGGGACGGCCGTCGAGGATCGCGTCGATCCAGCGGGGGATGTCCAGCGCGGGCTTCACGACGGACGCGGCAGCACCGCGACCTGCGGAGTTGAACTCCTCGAGCAACATCTTCGATCCTCAAGCCATGCTGGCATCCGGCGTGTAAGCGATACGGCGGATCCTACCGAAGGGATCCTCTTTCCGTATTCCGGAACTGTTATTTCAGCATGTGTAACCAGTCTGCGGAACGGATCCCCCGTTGTCAACCCCCACAAGCGAGTCGTCCCCGTCAGCGCACCCTGGGGGCTCCGCTGACGGGGACGACGCGAGGTGGCGGGGAGATCCGCCGGCGCTCAGACGCCGAGTTCGGCGCGCAGGCGGGCGACGTGGCCCGTGGCCTCGACGCCGTACTCCGCGCGCTGCACGACGCCGTCGCCGTCCAGCACGAAGGTGGAGCGGATGACGCCGTCGAAGGTGCGGTCGCCGACGGTCTTCTCGCCCCAGACGCCCCAGGCGCGTGCCGTGGCGGTGTCGGTGTCGGCGAGCAGCGGGAAGGTCAGCCCCTCCGCGTCGGAGAACGAGCGGATGTCGGCGACCTCGTCGGGCGAGATGCCGATCACCGCGTAGCCCGAGGCGGCCAGCGACGACAGGTTGTCGCGGAAGTCGCAGGCCTCGGTCGTGCACCCGGGCGTGGCCGCCTTCGGATAGAAGTACACCACGACGTTCTTGCCGCGGTAGTCGTCGAGGGTGGTGCGGACGCCGTCCGCATCCTCGAGCGCGAACTCGGGGGCGGTGTCTCCGGGGGCGAGGCGAGTGGTCATGATGTCTCCGTTTCGGATGGGAAGGGAAGTGTCAGCGCGGCGCGGGGAGCACGCCGAACGCCTCGGCGAGCTGCATGATCTTGCGCGCGCGGCCGAGGCGGGGCAGGTCGCTGCCGTCGCGCACGATGCGTCCGCGCGCATCGAAGTCCTCGAGGAACTCGTAGGCCCACTCGACGTCGGTGCGGGTGGGGCTGATGACCTCGTTCACGACGGGGGTCTGGTCGGCCTGCAGGCAGAGCTTGCCGGTCATGCCCATCGAGACCGTGATCGCGGACTGCTCCCGCAGGATCGGGTGACTGGATCCGACCGTCGGGCCGTCGATTGGACCCGGCAGGCCGCCCGCGCGGCTGGAGATCACCAGGCGCGCCCGCGGATAGGCCATGGCCTCGCGATCGGCGGACATGCCGGTGTCGCGGCGGAAGTCGCCGCTGCCGAAGGCGAGACGGAACGCCCCCTTGGCGCGGGCGATCTCGGTCGCGTTCTCGATGCCCACGGCGGACTCGACGAGCGCCACCACCGGCACCCTGGCGCCCAGGCGGTTGAACGTGTCCATGACCTGCCCGCCCCACTCGGTCTTCGCGAGCATCACGCCCTGCAGGCCGGGCGCATCGCGCAGCCCGTCGAGATCCGGGGACCAGTGCTCGCTCGTGGCGTCGTTGATGCGCACCCAGGCGCGGTGGGGCTCACCGTCCGGGCCGGCGCCGTGCAGCCAGCGCACGACGTCCTCGCGCGCGGAGTCCTTGTGGCTCGCGTCGACCGCATCCTCCACATCGAGCACCACGGCGTCGGCGTGCGAGCGCGCGGCCTCGTCGAACGTCTCCGGCCGCGTGGCCGCGACCAGCAGCCAGGAGCGCGCCAGCTCCGGCGCGATCTCGCGCGAGCCGGTGGTGGGCAGAGGAGCGTTCATTGTCTTCCATTCCGTGGAACTTGATTATTGCAATATGAAAAGTGTACTCCGCGCGGGTCGATGCCGTCCCGTCGGCGAGAGAGGGATCAGGGGCGCAGGCCCGCGACGGCGTCCCACACCGCGGCGGCGACGGCGCGCTTCGTACCGGAGACCGCGGCGAGCACCTCGCCGTCACGCCCGATCACCTCCACCGCGTTGTCGTGCTTCTCGAAGCCGTGCGCGGCGTCGGCCAGGTTCACCGCGAGCAGGTCGACGCCCTTGCGCTCGCGCTTGCGGCGGGCGCGCTCGCGCCGGCCCTCGACGGACGTCTCGGTCTCCGCCGCGAACCCGACCAGGACCTGCCCCTCCGGCGCGCGCCCCGCCGCACGGGCGGCGGCGAGCGCCGCCAGCACGTCCTCGTTCTCCACGAGCTCGATGCGCTCCAGGATCCCCTCCTCCTTGGTGAGCTTGTGCGCGGCGGCCTGCGCGGGCCGGTAGTCGGCGACGGCGGCGGCCATCACCACGACCTCGGCGGTGGCGGCGGACTCCTTCATCGCGGTGGCGAGCTCGGCGGCGGTCTCGACGGGACGGATCCGGATCCGCGGATGCCGCGCCTCCGCGCGCACCTCGCGGGAGACGTTGGCGACGACGAGGTCGACCTCGGCGCCACGCTCGGCGGCCTCGCGCGCGAGCGCCGCGCCCTGTCGCCCGCTGGAGCGGTTGCCGAGGTAGCGCACCGGATCGATCGGCTCGCGCGTGCCGCCGGCCGACACGGCGACGCGGATGCCGGCGAGGTCCTGGGGCGCGAGCAGACGCAGGGCCGCCTCGGCGATCGCCTCGGGTTCGCTCATCCGACCCGGGCCGCTGTCGCCGCCGGCGAGTTCGCCGTCGTCGGGGCCGATCAGATGCACGCGCCGCTCGGCGAGCGTGCGGATGTTCGCCTGGGTGGCCGGGTGCGCCCACATCTCCGCGTGCATGGCGGGGGCGATGAGCACCGGTGCGGTGGTGGCCAGCAGCGTGGTGCCGAGCAGGTTGTCGGCGATCCCCGCAGCCATCCGCGCGATCGTGTTCGCGGTGGCGGGCGCGACCACCACGAGATCCGCCCCCTGCCCGAGCGCGACGTGCCGCACGCGCGCCACGTCGTCGTGCACGCTCGTGGTGACCGGGTTGCGGCTGATCGCCTCCCAGGTCGGCGTCCCGACGAAGCGCAGCGCGTCGTCGGTGGGGACGACCGTGACGTCGTGTCCCGCCTTGATCAGGAGCCGCACCAGCTGCACCGACTTGTACGCCGCGATGCCGCCCGAGACCCCCACCACGATGTCCATCCCTCGATTCTGCCATTGGCAGCTCGACCGCAGCCCGCCCCGAGGCCGATGTGCAGGGACCCCGCGCCGTTCTGCAGGGCTGATGCCCGCGGTTGGCCCTGTTTCGGGCCCGAGACCGGCGCTGCGCGGTGGCGCGCCCTGCACAACGGCCGAGCCTCCCTGCACAACGGCGCGAACACGGACCCGCCACCATCCGGCGCGCTCCTAGACTGACCCTGTGTGCACGGTCGTGATCGAGGTGGGCGAGGCGGAGACACGGCTGCTCGCGGTCCGGGATGAGGATCCGCTGCGCGAGTGGGACGCGCTGGGCGAGTGGTGGCCGGATCGCCCGGGTGTCTCCGGGATCCGCGACCGTCGCGCGGGCGGGGCGTGGCTCGCAGCCGATCCGTCCTCACGGCGCCTGGCGGTGCTGCTCAACCGCGCCGACGTGCTCGACCTGCCCGAACAGAGCGTCGTCTCGCGCGGGTCGCTCGCGCTGGAGTCCGTGGCCGGGAGGCCGCCGTCCGCGCCGCTGCCCATGCACGGCTTCAATCTGCTGGAGGTGTCCCCCGGCCGCGCCCGCGTGCTCTCCTGGGACGGCGACGAGCTGCGCGAGCTGGATGTGCCGCCCGGCGTGCACATGATCGCGCACACCGATCTCGACGATCCCGGCACCGCACGTATCGCGCGCTGGCTGCCCGAGTTCCGCGCGCACCCGATGCAGGATGAGGACTGGCCGCAGTCCTGGATCCGGCTGCTCGCGACGACCGCGGAACTGGATCCGGCCGACGACCGCGCGATCATCCGCGACAACCGCCCGCACGGCTACCCGACGCAGTCGCTGCTCTACTGCACGGCCTCGGTCGGCGCGGAGGGCATCGACGTGCGCTACCACGGGCTCCCCTCACCCGCGCACTGGGCGTGACGAGAGTGACGATCCCGGCGGCTTCCTCCGATCGCCTCGTCCCGCTCCCCGGGGACGTGATCCGGCAGGCATCCCCCGGCGCGGACGACCTCGAGCGATCGGTCGCGCTGCTGCGTCAGGTCGCGTCCGGAGCGGGCCCTCAGCGGCTGCTTCGCCTGTACACGCCGGCGCCGACGCTCGCTCTGACCCGGCGGGAGAGCCTGATGCCGGGCTACGACGTCGCCGTGGCGACAGCGGAGCGCCTCGGGTTCACGCCCGCGACCCGCCCGACCGGCGGCCGCGCCGCCGCCTACGACGAGACCTGCCTCGTCTTCGACCTCGTCGAGCGCGAAGAGGCGCATGCCGACCCCACCGCCCTGTTCGCGCAGGCCGGCAGGACGATCGTCGACGCCCTGCGCGGGCTCGGCGTCGATGCGCGGCTGGGCGAGGTGCCGGGCGAGTACTGCCCCGGCGAGTACAGCATCAACGCCCGCGGCGCCGTGAAGCTCGTCGGCACCTCGCAGCGCGGTGTGCGCGGCGCGCGCCTGCTCAGCGGGATGGTCGCGTTCGGTCCCGTCGACCGTCTCGTCGCGGTGCTCACGGGAGCCAACGCCGCGCTGGGGCTGGAGTGGGATCCGCGGACGTTCGGATCCATGCGTACCGAGGCTCCGGCGGTCTCCCGCGGAGACGTCGAAGACGCGCTGGCGGCGGCGCTCATCGTCTGATTGACACGGGCAGCACGGCCCATGTCGATGCCCGCCGCGGGAACGGTCTACATCGCCTCGAGTCCCTCCAGGGCCCACGCGCCGCGCGGACGGACCCGCGTTCGCCCCGGCTCAGCCGGTGAGCGCCCGCTCGTAAACCTCGAGCATCGCCGCGGTGCGCGAGGACTGCCGGAAGTCGGCGGCGACCTGCGGATCCGGCTCGGGGGCACTCCCGGCCGCGATGTCGGCGGCGGCGATCCGCAGGGTCTCGGCGAGCGCCGCGATCCGGGTCTCGTCATCGGGCGCGGACGGCACCGCCCACAGCCCGCCGCGCAGCTCCGCGGCGATATCCGGGTCGCTCACGATCGTCGGCGTGCCGAGCGTGGCGGCCTCGAACGGCGTCATCCCCTGCGTCTCGAACCCGATCGAGGTCTGCACCACCGCGTCTGCGGCAGCGATCCTGGCCAGCACGTCAGCGTATCCGATCCGCCCGACGAAGTGGATGCCGGGCCGTCCCGCGCGCGCGGCGATGCGCTCGGCCGCGCGCTGCTCGGCCCCGCCGCCGACGATCTCCACGTCGGCGTCGACGTCGCTCGCCACGAGCGCCTCCAGGAACGGCAGCAGCCGCTTCTCCGGGCTCATCCGGCCCAGCCAGATGAAGCGCGGCCGGCCGGGCGGACGCGAGTCCGGGGCCGCCGCGAGCACCTCTGCGCGCACCTCGTCGTCGATGCCGTTCCAGATCACGTCGACGGATCCGAAGACGCCGTGCTCCTCGAGCCGGCGTGCGAAATGCCCCGACGGCGCGGTCACGGCGCGGGATTCCGCGGCGATGCCGGCCAGATATGCCCAGCCGTCGGCGCCGCGCGGCTGCTCCCCGACCTCGCGCAGCGCCGCACGCCGCCACAGGTTCAGCGCGCCGAGCACCGGGCGGTGCAACGGCGTGACCGCGGCGATCCCGACATCGACCCGATTGTGCATGGTGTGCACCGCGGGGATCCCGTGCCGGTGCGCGAAGCGGTGCCCGATGAAGGCGCCCCAGAAGTCGGCCTGCACATGCACCAGATCGACCGGCGGACGCCGGGTGAGCGCGCGGTCGAGGAAGCGGTCGGTGCGCCGGCCCGGCCAGGTCATCGAATATTCGCGATCGGCGGTGATCGGGATCGAGGGCAGGTCGAGGTAGCCGGGATCCGACGCGATCGAGTCAGCGGCATGGCCGCGATCCGAGTGCATCCGCGGCGCCACGATCGTGACCGTGTGCCCCGCCCGCTCCAGGTACTTGCGCTGCAGGCGCATCGAGACCTGCGCGCCGCCCAGCGATCCGGGGTGCTGATCGGCGAAGAAGACGATGTGCATCCGGGCTACTCGGGCAGGGGTTCGTCGCGGTACAGCGCCTCGAAGGTGTCGAGCGTGCGGTTGATGTCGTGCACGGCGACGCCGTCGAGCGAGGCGCGCTGCATCCGCTCGTATTCGGCAGGATCCGCCGTCAGCACGTCGGTGAGGCGCGCCGCGAGCTCGTTGACGTTGCCCGGCTCGAACAGGTAGCCGTTCTCGCCGTCGTGCACCAGGTGCGGCAGCGCCACGGCATCGGCGGCGACGATCGGCAGCGCCGAGGCCATCGCCTCCATCGTGGCGATGGACTGCAGCTCGGCGATCGACGCGATCACGAACAGCGACGCGCGGCTGAGGATCGCCCGAAGCTGCACGTCGGTCACCCGCCCGTGGAAGGTGACGCGATCCTGCAGCCCGAGCTCGTGCGAGAGGTTCTCCAGCTGCTTGCGCTGATCTCCGCCGCCGACGATGTCGAAGCTCACGTCGAGGGCGGGATCGAGCTTCGTCATCGCCCTGAGGATGACCTCGACCTGCTTCTCTGCCGTGAGCCGGCCCACGAACACGATGCGGTTGCGCTCGCGGGGCGCGATGACGGGCGTGTACTGGGTGCGGTCGATGCCGCAGCTGATCGGGATCACGTCCTCGACGTCGATGGTCCGTTCCAGGAAGTCGGCCGCACGCCGGGTCGGCGTCGTCACCGCCCGGGTGAGCGCGAGGGTGCGGCTCGCGTCGGCCCAGGCGAACTTCAGGACGATGTCGTCGATGAACTTCGGCATCGTGGTGTGATCGAGGATGTTCTCGGCCATCACGTGGTTCGTGGCGATCACCGGGATGCCGCGATCGTGGGCGATGCGGGCGAGGCCACGCCCGATGATGATGTGCGACTGGATGTGCACGACGTCGGGCTTCACCGCGTCGAGCACCTCGCGTGCGTAGTGCTTGGAGCGCCACGGCCACACGAACCGCAGCCAGTCGTGCGGGGCCCAGCGCACCGACGGCAGCCGGTGCAGCGTCATGGCCTCGCCCTCGATCACCTCGGTGCGCGGCTTCGCCCTGCGGTAGGCCTGGTTCGGGGCGACGACGTGCACGTCGTGCCCGCGCTGCACGAGCCCGGCGGCGAGCCGCTCGGTGAAGCGCGCGGCGCCGTTCACGTCGGGAGAGAAGGTGTCGGCGCCGATCACGATCGTGAGCGGGCGATGCGCAGGCGAGGTGCCAGAGATGTCCGAGGGGCGATGATCGCCGGGGGATGTCACGTGATTGCTGCCTTTTGCTGGGCCGCGACGCTCCGAGCGCCGCAATGGCCGCTCGAACGCCACGGTGGGGGCCTGGATCGGGCGCACGCCACTCTACCCGAGGCCCCTGGACATCCCGGGGAGGCGGATCCGGAGGCTCCCGTCCCTCCGTCTGTTCTCGGACGGAGGGACGGGGCTGTGGCGACGAGGATCAGACGCCGAGCACAGCCCTCTTGGCGTGCCCGTGCCCGTCGAGGTCGAACTCGAGCGTGAGCGGCGAGGTCGCGACGACCCGCACACCGTCGTCCGCCTCGACCACCGTCGACCCGGGGAACCCGGCGAGCACGACCTGGGCGGTCTTCTGGGTGCGGCTCGGGTCGGACAGCGCGACCGTCGTGCGCCCGGAGTCGGTCCGCACGGCGAGCGAGCACGGCCCGCTCACCGTCACGCCGCACGCCGGCGCCGCGTCGGTCGGCGTCGCCTGGAAGAAGTTCGCGAGCGTGAGCCCCTGGCCGGCGATGCGGATCACCTGAGCCTGCGCGTTGTTCGCGACGACCTCGACCGTGGGCGCGTCCGATTCGGTGAAGGTCACCGAATGCGCGACGTTCGGCAGCACCATGTATGCGTAGCCCCCGCCGGAGGGATCCGTCCCGTGATGGTGCGTGATCGTGACGTAGTCGCGACTCTTCACGTCGGTCGTGCCGCCCGTGTCGGATCCGGAGTTGATCGTGCGCCAGTCGCCGGAGCGTGGCACGACCTGCACGTCGATCGCACCGGAGACGTTCTCGCCCTGGAGGAAGACGTATCCGCCGTGCCCCATGATGTGCACGTTGCGGGCGACCGTGATGGCGCCGTCCGCGGCGGAGAGCGCCCGGTTGCGGTTGTCGGTGCGCACGTTCGGCACGGTTCCCGGCGCGAACGAGCGGTTGTCGACCGTGGTGAAGACATCGAAACCGGATGCGGACGAGATCGCCGCGCCCAGGCACACCACCTTGTCGTCGAGGAAGAACCACGACTTGCGCGCACCGAGGCTCTTGTCGAAGTTGAGGTGATCCATGCCCTGGATCCCCCAGCGGTCGTCGAGCGCGAGTCCGCCGCCGAACGCCTGGAACGCGCGCGGGATGCCGGTGCCGTCCGCGGCGCCGTTCGCCCGTGGGGCGGCGGTGACGGTGGTGCCCGGCAGCCGGTACGGGTCGACGGTGGGCCAGAAGTCGGCGCTGTACTGTGCCGGATCCGCCGGGTTGTAGAAGAAGGTCAGCCCGTCGCCCTGGTACCAGCCGACGTTGTTCTCGCGGTTTCCCCATTCGTAGCGGCCGATCCGCTTCGAGGAGAGGTTCACCACGGCGCTGAAGCCTGGCCTGTGGTGCACCAGACGGTCCTGGTCGCCGAACGCCTTCGTGACAACGGGAGCGGGGGCGGGCACCACCGAGTCGTCGCCGAGGATCGATGTCACCAGCAGCGACTTCGCCACGGTCTGCGTGGGCAGTCCGTACAGCTTCTCGTCGGTGCAGCGGGTGAGCCACCCCTTCACGAGTGACAGGTAGCGGCTGCGATACGGCTCACCCGCCCCCAGAGCGACCAGCAGGATCGCGGTGATCGCGGACGCGCCGTCGACGTAGTCCGGTTCGGCCTGGCGGGAGACGGCCCTGCCGCGCACTGCGTCCATCATCCGGCCGTTCCAGATGAACGGCGCGTAGGCGGCCTCGACCGCGTCCAGGATCACCGACTTCTTCGGATCCGTCACGTCCCAGGTGCTGCCGCCGAGCAGCCCGAGGATCTCGGCGATGCCACCCAGCGTGACCACGCCATAGGTGCCCACGTACGGCAGGTAGGTGTGCTGCACGAAGGATCCGTCGGCGTAGAAGCCGTCGCCGCTCGTGACGTAGCCGAACACGCTGTTCCGGCCGGCCCCGACCGTGTCGCTGAGCGCGTCGCGGGCCAGGGCGATCTCGTCGGGGCGCGCGTCGAGGATCCCGCGCAGCGCGCAGGAGAGGGCCTTGTCGGTGCGATTCGCACCGGTCTCGGCGAAGCTCGTGCCGCGGCCACGCCAGTTCGGATCGGGAGTGAAGTAACGCGCGGCGGCCATGAGCGCTGCGCGCAGATCGGCCGGAATGACGTCTTGCAGCAGGATGCCGATGTCGGCGGCCTTGCGCGGCACGCCGATCTCCCAGAACCACCAGTTGCCGACCGGGGACTTGCCCGCCTTGTAGACGTTGGCGCTGAGATACCCGAGCGCGTCGACGAGGTCGGCAGCGAGTGAGGCGTCACCGTACTGCGTGCAGCCGACCGTCGCGTGGGCGAGGGCGAGGTCGAAGATGCGGTTGAAGGTGACGCCCATGTTCCCGGACAGGACTGTGCCGCTGACTCCGGCGAGGGGCAGATCGCTCCAGATGCCGGGAGAGCCGGCCGGGCGCACCATCGCGTTCCAGGACGCCGCCGCGGTGGCGCTCATGGCGCTCAGCACGCCCGCGAGCTCGGGGACGGATACGGCGCTGCCGTCACCGGCGAGCATGATGCGGCGCCGCTCGACGAGCGCGGCGAGCGGGTCGTCGGTCGCGGTCGCGCGACTGCCGGGCAGGGTGCGAGCGCTCGCGGATCCACCGGCGACGGTGACGAGAGCACCCGCCCCCAGTAGTCCGAGCAGCGCGCGACGATTCATTTCAAGGGGGGACATCATCGGCCTCCGGGTCGATCGGGAAGGATTCGACACCCACGGTATACGCTTTCCCACGCAAATAGTAGAGCGGGTGTACATAATTCTCCGCCGGGTGCACGCACGGCTCGCGCCCACCTTCTGGCTCTACCATCGGAGCATGCGCCTGCTCGCCGACGCCGATCCCGCCCGCTGGATCGCCGTGACCGGATCCCTCGGCCTGCGCGGCCGCCGGCACCGCAAGGCGGCGATCCGGATGCTCCTCGGCCAGGCCGGCGCGGCGGTCGGAGCCCCTTCGACAGGCTCAGGGACCCGGCCGGGATCCGGCTTCGGCGCCTGGGCGCTCAGCCAGGCCGCGCCGTTCCTGATGCGCAAGGCCGACGGGCGGGTGCTGGTGTGGACCTGGAAGGCCGAGCCCGAGCTCATCGTGGCGATGGCGAGCGCGCAGGAGCTCACCCCGCAGGTGCGCACCGCGCGGGCGATGATGCCGATGGAGTACGACGACACCGAGGAGTTCCGCAACCCCTATCTGGGATCCGGCGAGAAGCTCGTGGTGCCGCTGCCGCAGCCGGGCGGCCCTGGCCAGGCGTCGCCGCCGCCGTTCGCGACCTACACGTGGGACACGGGCACGCACCTCATCACCCTGCAGGCGGTGTGCGCCGACCGGGAGCGGTTCGGCACGGTGATGTCGGCGGTCGACGAGATCGCGCGCACGCTGCGGACCGTGGACGAGGTCTCGCTCGGCGAGTCGGGGCCTGTGCTGAGGCTGCCGCCGGCCTGAGGCCGGGGGAGGTCAGTCCGTCGCGCCGAACAGGGGCGTGACGGTGTCGCGTGCCGCAACGATGAGGCGCTTGTCCCGGGTCCACAGCCGCGCCCCCGTTGTGACACGCACCGCGCCGAGCAGATGCACGTCCACCGCGCTCAGACCCCGTCCCCACAAAAGGTGGTGTTCGACGAGGGTCCCGATGTCGTCATGGCGCAGGGCCGGAAGCCGCTGAAGATTGCCGAGAAGACCCAGTACCGCGTCCCGCCGCGCGAGGGAGCCGAGGGCGAGTTCTTCGATCACGAGATCGTGGACGGCGGCATCATCGTTCTCGAGCAGGCCCACGAGAGCCGGATCGGATCGGTGCAGGTGGTCGATCCAGACCGACGTGTCGACAAGGATCATGCCGCGTGGTCACGCCGGCGGGGAGCCGCTGCGGCGGCGGGATCCGAACCGCCGAGAGCCGCGAGCCGTCGCCCTGCTTCCACCCGGATCAGGGATTCCAGACCGGATCGCAGCAACGCGGTGCGCTCGGTGATGCCCGTCAGCTCCGTCGCCCGCTCCACCAGCGCGTCGTCAAGGGTGACCGTCGTTCGCATGGTGTGCCTCATCTCAAATCGCACCAGATGATGCTATTTCTGATGCTACTCCGCAGGGACCCGTTCAGTCGAGCCCGCGCTCGTCCAGCCAGGTCCGGGCGACCGTCTTGGGCGCACGCAGCAGCCAGGCGTCGGTGATGACCTCGCCGAGATGGTCCGGCGAGATCACGTCGAGGCGCAGCAGGACGGCGGGGTAGCCCGCGAAGTGCGGGATGGTGAAGAACACATCCGGATCCGCCGCGATCAGCTCCTCGGCGAGGGCCGTCGTCTCCGTGCGAACAGCGAGTACCGGCCCCTCCGGCCAGCTGCGGCCGAGCTCGGCGAGCTGAGCCAGATCCGTCTTCCGCGGTCCGCGCATCCACGCGACCTGGCCGCCGTTGCAGCGCCAGGCCGGCTCCCCGGTGTGCCCGCCGATCCGCTCCTCGACGCCGGGGAGCGCGAGGGCGAGGGCACGGGCGTCGTCGATCATCGCCATGCATCCGATCCTCCCCTGCCCGCGCCTCTTCCTCAAGGGCGGTGTCGGATGCAGGGACCCGCGCCGGATGCAGGAGCCCAGCGCCGGATCCGTCCTGCATCCATCCCGCGATCGTGCATCCCCGTCCTGCCGGGAGCGGACGTCAGGTGTTCCCGTGCGAGGTCAGGCTGTCGGGATGATGATGATCGGCTCGCTCGTGGGCTTTCCGGTCGGAGATCCCCCCGCGGGCTCGACCGTCACCGCGATCGCGTCACCGGCGCGCATGACACCGTTCAGCTGCGCCGTCGTGGTGCCCTTCGCCGCCTCGAACAGTCCCGCCGACACCGGAGTGGCACCCCGGACGAACCACAGCTCGTAGGTCCGGGCCGCATCCAGCGGACCGAGTCCGTCCGCCACCAGCACCGCGGCGCCCATCGATGCGGACCAGTGCGCCGTCGCGCGGCCGCCCTCGGGCAGGGTCACAGTCTTCTCCGCCGCGTCCGGCGCATTCTCGATCCGATCGAGCGCGACCACGGCCGCCGGGCGGAGCAGCTGCGGAATGACGACGGATGCGCCCGCGCCGAGCCCGAGGATCAGCACGAGGCCCGCGGCGAGTCCGAACATCCACCGTCGCGGCCTGCGATTCGACCCCTTCCCGGGCGCGCCGCCGACCGAAGCGTCCTCCGTGGTCGCGGCACCGGCGATGTCCGGGTCCTGAGCCGTCGTCGCGATGCGGGCCAGGAGTGTGTCGCGGATCCCTGCGGGAGGCGTGACATCGGGCACGCTCTCGGCGAGGAGCGCGGCCGTGTCGGCGTCGTCGTCGACGATCCCCGTCCAGTCCGGGCGCTGTGCGAGAGCTGCGCGGAAGCGCTGCTCGTCCGCGGCAGACAGCGCGCCGAGGCTGTGCCCGGCCGCGAGTTCGGCGAATTCCGACTCGTTCATGCGTTCACCCCCCAATGCGCCCGCAGGCGCGTGAGTCCGTCTCTCATCCGGGTCTTCACCGTCCCCAGTGGCGATCCCGTGAGCGTGGCTATCTCGCTCTGCGAGTAGCCACCGTAGTACGCGAGCACCAGCGCCTCGCGTTGCGCGTTCGGAAGGGCGGACAGTGCGTCGACCACCCGGTCGGCTTCGATCGACAGTTCCGCCTGCTCGGCCACGCTGTCATGGGCGACGTCGAGGTCGCGCGCTCCGACGCGCGCGTCGCGATCGGCGCTGGACTGCGAGGCCCGCACCCGGTCCACCGCCCGCCGGTGCGCGATCGTCAGGATCCAGGTCCTCCCCCGCCCCCGGTCGGAGTCAAAGCGGGAGGCCGTCTGCCAGATCTCCAGGAACACCTCCTGAAGCACCTCCTCGCTCTGCGCGCGGTTCACCAGCACACGCAGCACGAGACCGAAGACGCGCGATGAGAGCATGTCGTAGAGCTCGGCGAACGCCCTCTGATCGCCTCCTGCGATGCGCTCGAGAAGGCCGGACGCGAGGTCGTCGCCGCCGTCCCGCTCGGAGTGCTCCCGGTCGTCAATCACCATGGCTTCCAGCATGCCTCACCTCCTCGCCCGGTTCCCGCAATGCGTCGCGGACGCGCGCTGTCGCGCACTCCCGAGATCGTCGCGGTTGTCGCCGTTCCGTCGACCGGCCGGGCCGCATTCTCAGACAAGTCAGTGCCTGTGATCATGCGGTCCGGCCGGGCGAGGAGGTCGCTGGCGCCTACTGGGCCGGCGGCATCAGGACGGAGTCGATGAGGTACACGGTCGCGTTGGCGGTGTGGACACCACCGCAGATCACGTTCGCGTCGTTCACCTTGAGGCTGTTCCCCGAACCGGTGACGGTCACATCGCCGCCCTCGACGGTCTTGTGCGTGCCGACGATGTCCTTCGGCGAGATCTGACCGGCGACGACGTGATAGGTCAGGATCTTGCTGAGGGTGTCCGCGCCCGCGTCCGTCTTGAGCGTGTCGATCGTGGCGGGATCGATCTTCTTGAACGCGTCATCGACCGGAGCGAACACGGTGAACTGGCTCCCGTTGAGCGTGTCGACCAGGTTGACCTTCGGGTTGAGCTTGCCCGCGACTGCTGCGACCAGCGTGGTCAGCAGCGGGTTGTTGCTCGCAGCCGTCGCGACCGGGTCCTGAGCCATCCCCGCGACAGAGCCGGCGCCCGAGGGAACCTGGCTCGCGTACGCCGAGCACCCCGGCCCGACCAGATCGGCCGCGGGATTCATCGCCTCCGAGGGGGATGCGGCCGGTGCGCTGGCCGCCGGCTTCGACGTCGAGTCCGACGACGTCGAACCGGACGTCGAGGAGCATGCCGTGAGGGCGAGGGCCGAGGCGGCCAGCAGGCCGACGGCGACGAGTGTGGCCTTGGTGTGCAGGCGAGCGGTGGATCGCATGATCTTCTCCTTTGAATGGTGCATCTGTGACGGTGCATAGCGGCCGTTCCTCGGCCGACACCATGGGTTCGGAGCCGCGTCGGCACCGGATTGGATCCGGGTCGGTTCGCCATCCGTTTCGCGCCCCACGACGAACCACGGATATGGGAAACGAAAGAGGGCATCTCCGCGGGCTAACCCCGGCGGCAATCGCAGGTGCGGTGGGCGGTGCGGTGTTCATCGCCGCCGCCGAGATCACGGCCTTCCTGGCGGCGCGGGACGCGAGCCCCCTGCTCGCGGCGGGATCGGTGGTCATCGACATCGTGCCGCAATGGGCCAAAGAGCTGGCGATCGAGCTGTTCGGCGCGAACGACAAGCTCTTCCTCCTCGTGACGCTCGGCGTCGGAGTGCTCGTGGTCGACGCGGCGGCAGGCGTTCTCGAGCGACGCCGCCGCTGGGCGGGGGTCGCCGTGTTCGCCGTCGCCGGGGTCGCCGGACTGATCGCGACCACGACGCGCGCGGGAGCGACACCGCTTTCCGCCCTGCCGCCGCTCATCGGCGCTCTCGCGGGCAGCGCCTTCCTGAACGCGTCCATCGGAGCACTGCGCCGATGGCACGCCGCCGAGGTCGCCGATTCAGGCGCTTCCCGAACGGATCGGAGACGGTTCCTCCTCTTGACCGCGGTGGGAGCGGTGACCGCGATCGTCGCGGGAACGGGCGCCCGCATCGGAACCATGGCGACGTCCTCGGTCGCCGCCGTGCGCAGGGCGTTGAGACTCCCGGAGCCGCTATCGAAGGTGACGGTGCCCGCGGGCGCCGAGCTGGACATCCCGGGACTCTCACCGCTGTTCACCCCGAACGCCGACTTCTACCGCGTCGACACCGCGCTGTCTGTGCCGTCGATCGCCCCCGCGGACTGGCGGTTGACGGTCGATGGCATGGTCGGGAGGCGAGTCGAGCTGGGGTTCGACGAATTGCTGCACATGGGTCTGCGGGAGTACGCGGTGACCTTGACCTGCGTGTCCAATCAGGTCGGCGGAAACCTGGTCGGCACCGCACGGTGGCTCGGCGTCCCCGTGCGCGAGATCCTCGACCTTGCCCGGCCCGCGGAAGCAGCGGACATGGTGCTCTCCCGGAGCATCGATGGGTTCACGGCGAGCACGCCGCTGGACGCGCTCACGGATCCGACTCGGGACGCGATCCTCGCCGTGGCGATGAACGGCGAGCCCCTCCCGCTGGAACACGGATTCCCGGTGCGGATGGTCGTGCCCGGACTGTACGGATATGTCTCAGCGACGAAGTGGCTGACGCAGATGACGGTCACGACGTTCGAGAAGGATCAGGCGTACTGGACGCCCCGGGGGTACAGCGCCCAAGCGCCGATCAAGCTGTCGAGCCGTATCGACACCCCGCGCATCGACAAGGCGATCGTCCCGGGCCCCGCCCGGATCGCCGGAGTCGCCTGGGCGCAGACGGTGGGGATCGAGCGCGTCGAAGTCCAGATCGATGGAGGCCCCTGGCGGAGCGCGGCACTGTCCGCGCCCGTCAGCAAAGACACGTGGGTGCAGTGGTTCCTGGATTGGAACGCGACGAGCGGCACGCATACGCTCGTTGTCCGGGCGACCGATCGAAACGGCCGCATGCAGGATCAGGAACGCACCCCGATCGCGCCGAACGGATCCACCGGGTGGCAGTCGACCGTCGTCCGGGTCGGCGCGGCCGGCTGAACACCGCGGTCGGCGACGCGTCAGCGCCGGCTGTCGTCCGGATCTGTGGCGACGTCGTCGGTGTACTCCGGGCCGCTCAGCCAGGGGCGCCACAGCACCACTTCGGTGGGGCGGCGGATCCGGCGCCCGGACGGGACGGCCATGACGGATCCGGTCGTTCCGGCGGCGAACACGCGCACGCCGGGTCGGGTCGCACGTTCCTCGCGCAGTTCGTGCTCGAGGTCGGACACCCGCCGGCGCAGGGCACGGTTCTCGTCCTCGAGGTCGAGCAGGCGCGCGATAGCGGGCAGGCTCATCCCCTCACCGGACAGCTGAGCGACCTCGCGCAGCTGCTCGATGTTGCGCAGCGAGTAGCGGCGGGATCCGCCCCGGGTGCGGCCAGGGACGACCAACCCGATCCGGTCGTACTGCCGAAGCGTCTGCGGATGCATCCCCGCGAGCTCGGCGGCCGCGGCGATCGCGAAGACCGGCGTGTCGGCGTCCATGCGCTCATCGGCCATGGTGCGCCCCCGTCCTCAACGCCGGACTGGCCACCATCCGGTCCCGAGAACAGGAGAGTGCACCGAGATCAGGAGGATCCACGGGAATCGTCCTGATCTCGGTCATTCCTCCTGATCTCGGGACGGATCCGGCGCGGAGGGTCACGACCGCGCCTTCGCCAGCAGCTCGGCGCGCGGGTTCTCGTCGGGCTCTGCCGCGCGGAAGCGCTCGAGCGCCTCGCGGGCGGCGTCGTCCAGGTGCGACGGCACGGCCACCTGCACCTCGGCGAGCAGGTCGCCGGCGCCCTTCGCTGTGGTGACGCCACGGCCCTTGACCCGCAGCACCCGTCCGGAAGGCGTGCCCGGCGCGACTTTGAGCTTCACCGGATCCCCACCCAGTGTCGGCACCTCGATGGTCGCGCCGAGCGCGGCCTCGGTGAAGGTGACCGGCACGACGACACGCAGATTCAGCCCGTCGCGGGTGAACACGGGGTGCGGCTTGACCGTCACCTGCACCACGATGTCTCCGGATTCCCCGCCGTCCGGCGAGGGCCGCCCGCGGCCGCGCAGCCGGATCTTCTGCCCGTCCTTCACGCCCGCGGGGATCTTCACCTTGAGCGGCTTGCCGTCCTCGCCCTGCAGCGTGACGGTCTCGCCCTGCACCGCGGTCGAGAACGACAGTGTGGTGCGGGCCGTGACATCGGCGCCCTTCTGCGGGCCGCCGAAGCCCCGGAATCCGCCGCTGGGCTGGCCGAACCGGCCGGATCCGAAGGACCCGCCGCCGCCCTGGTTGAACATCGCGAAGATGTCGTCGAAGTCGGCGCTCTGGCCGCCCCGGCCCCGGTTGAACGCGCTGAACACGTCGTCGAAGCCGCCATTGCCGGCGCTGCCGGGGGCGGTGAACCGCGCGCCCCCGGCGCCCATGGCGCGGATCTGGTCGTACTCGGCGCGCTGTTCGGTGTCGGAGAGCACCGAGTAGGCCTCGCTGATCTCCTTGAACTTCGCCTCCGCCGCGGCGTCGCCGGGGTTGGAGTCGGGGTGGTGCTTGCGCGCGAGCTTGCGGTAGGTCTTCTTCAGGTCGGCGTCGGACACGTCCTTGCCGACCCCGAGCGTCTTGTAGAAGTCCTTGTCGAACCAGTCCTGGCTAGCCATCGACCACCCCTACTCTGCGGGGACGGCGACGACGACCTTGGCCGGACGAAGCTCGACATCGCCCAGGCGGTACCCCACTTCGACGACCTCGAGAATCGTGGCCTTCTCGACGCCGGGAGTGGGCTGCTGGAAGATCGCCTCGTGCTGCTGCGGGTCGAACTCCTCGCCCTTCTCGCCGTACGAGACGACGCCGAGGCGCTCCGCGACGGCGCGCACCTTCTCGGCGATCGCGGTGAACGGGGATCCGTCCACCAGATCGCCGTGCGCGGCGGCGCGGTCGAGGTCGTCCAGCACGGGGAGAAGGCCCTTGGCGGCCTCGCCCTTCGCGCGCTGGATCTCGACGCCGCGCTGCTCCTCGGTCCGGCGGCGATAGTTCGCGTACTCGGCCTGCAGCCGCTTGAGGTCGACCAGCAGGGCCTGTTCGGCGTCGGCGAGGGCCGCGTCCTCCGCGGCATCCCCGGCGAGCGCGTCGTCGCTCTGCGCGATGTTCAGGATGTCATCGACGGTCAGCTCGTCCGAGTCGTCCGCGGCGGATTCCGCGGCAGGCTCAGGACCCCCCGCGGGGCCGGACGCCTGAGCGTCCGACCCCTCGGCCCCTTCGACGGGCTCAGGGACCGCATCGTTCTCGAAGTCCCGGGGATCCGTCATTACTTCTTCTCTTCTTCGTCGTCCACGACCTCGGCGTCCACGACGTCCTCCTCGGAGGCGCCCGCGTCACCGGCGGGAGCGCCCTCGCCCTGCGGGGCGGAGGCCGCGTCGGCCTGGGACTGCGCGTAGATCGCCTCGCCGAGCTTCGACTGCGACTGGTTCAGCTTGTCGAACGCGGTCTTCACGGCCTCGTCGTCCTCACCGGCCAGCGCGGTCTTGAGCGCGTCGACGTCGGCCTTGACCTCGGTCTTGACGTCCTCGGGGAGCTTGTCGTCGTTCTCCGAGATGAGCTTCTCGATCGAGTAGGACAGCGTCTCGGCCTGGTTGCGGACCTCGGCCGACTCGCGGCGCTTCTTGTCCTCGGCGGCGTGCTCCTCGGCCTCGCGCACCATGCGCTCGATGTCGTCCTTGCTCAGCGAGGATCCGCCGGTGATCGTCATCGACTGCTCCTTGCCGGTGCCCTTGTCCTTCGCGGACACGTGCACGATGCCGTTCGCGTCGATGTCGAACGTGACCTCGATCTGCGGGATGCCCCGGGGAGCCGGTGCGATGCCCTGCAGCTCGAAGGTGCCGAGCGGCTTGTTGTCGCGGGTGAACTCGCGCTCGCCCTGGAAGACCTGGATCGCGACCGACGGCTGGTTGTCGTCGGCGGTCGTGAAGGTCTCGCTGCGCTTGGTCGGGATCGCGGTGTTGCGGTCGATGAGCTTGGTCATCATCCCGCCCTTGGTCTCGATGCCGAGGCTCAGCGGGGTGACGTCGATGAGCAGGACGTCCTTGCGCTCGCCCTTCAGCACGCCGGCCTGCAGCGCGGCGCCGACGGCGACGACCTCATCCGGGTTCACGCCCTTGTTGGCCTCCTTGCCGGCCTCGCGCTTGACGAGCTCGGCGACGGCGGGCATGCGGGTGGATCCGCCCACGAGCACGACGTGCGCGATGTCGCCGACCTTGATGCCGGCCTCGCGGATGACGTCCTCGAAGGGCTTCTTGGTGCGGTCCAGCAGGTCCTTGGTGAGGTCCTCGAACTTCGCGCGGGTGATGGTCTCCGAAAGCGACACCGGGCCGTTCGCGGTGAGCGAGAGGTACGGCAGGTTGATGCTGGTCGACGTGGAGGAGCTGAGCTCCTTCTTCGCCTGCTCGGCGGCCTCCTTGAGGCGCTGCAGGGCGATCTTGTCGCCGGAGACGTCGACGCCGGTCTCGTTCTTGAACTGCGTGATCAGGTAGTCGACGAGACGCTGGTCCCAGTCGTCGCCGCCGAGGCGGTTGTCACCGGCGGTCGAGCGCACCTGGATCGTGGAGAAGTCGTCGTCCTTGCCCACCTCGAGCAGGGACACGTCGAATGTGCCGCCGCCGAGGTCGAAGACGAGGATGAGCTCGTCCTCCTTGCCCTTGTCGAGGCCGTAGGCGAGCGCGGCCGCGGTGGGCTCGTTGATGATGCGCAGCACGTTCAGGCCCGCGATCTCGCCGGCCTCCTTCGTGGCCTGGCGCTCGGCGTCGTTGAAGTACGCCGGAACGGTGATGACCGCGTCGGTCACGGTGTCGCCCAGGTAGGCCTCGGCGTCGCGCTTCAGCTTCATGAGGATGCGCGAGGAGATCTCTTGCGGCGTCCACTTCTTGCCGTCGACGTCGAACGACCAGTTCGTGCCCATGTGGCGCTTGACCGAGGCGATCGTGCGGTCGACGTTGGTGACGGCCTGGCGCTTCGCGGTCTCGCCGACGAGCACCTCCCCGTCCTTGGTGTAGGCGACCACCGAGGGGGTGGTCCGGAAGCCTTCAGCGTTCGCGATGACCTTGGGCTCGCCGCCCTCGAGGACGCTGACGACGGAGTTCGTCGTACCGAGGTCGATACCGACAGCACGTGCCATTTGTTTTCTCCTTCAGTCGGAAGTTCTGGGAAGTCTGCGCGATCCCAGGATCCTGTCGGGAAACCTGAGCCGCGATGACTCAAGGGTACGCCCGTCGTCAAGAGTTGTCAACAAACTTGATACGCCTGCACTCAACTTTCAGCCCGACCTCACTCCTCGGCGGCCGCCGGCGCGAGCCCCGCCGCCACATACCTCTCGACCATCGGCCCCCAGGGCAGTGCACCGACGCGCGCCGCCCAGTCCTCCCACATCGCGGCGAGCGCGTCGCGGCGATCCGGATGCCGATCGGCGAGATCCTCGAGCTCCGAGCGATCGGCGACCATGTCGTACAGCTCCCACGGCTCCGGGTACGCGCGCACCAGCTTCCACTGCCCGACGCGGATCGCCGCATTCCCGGTGTGCTCCCAGTACAGCGGCGCCTCGGCGACGGCCGTGCCGCCGAGCGCGGCCAGCAGCGACCGGCCCTCCGCGCCCTCCGCCGGCACACCGGTGGCGTCGAGGATGGTCGGCAGGATGTCGACGAGTTGAGCGGGCAGGTCGATGACCCCGCCGGCGGCGAGCCGCCCCTGCGGCCAGTGCACGATGAGGGGCGTCGAGATGCCGCCCTCGTGCACCCACCGCTTGTAGCGCCGGAACGGCGTGTTCGACAGGTTCGCCCAGGGGATGCCGTAGCTGGCGTAGGTGCTCTCGGGGCCCGGGGTGATCTCGGGGTAGTTGCCGAATCGCACCGGGCTGCCGTCGCGCGTGCCCTCGCGGAGCGCACGGTCCTTCAGCACGAACGTCTCGTCGGTGCCGATCGGCAGCTCTTCCGCGGACGCGCCGTTGTCCGACAGGAACAGGACGAGGGTGTCGTCGAGTTCGCCCTGCGCGCGAAGCCGGTCGAGGATCCGACCGATGGCGCGATCCAGCGCGATCACCTGCGCGGCGTAGACCTCCATCCGCTCCAGATTCCAGTCCGGATCCGCCACGTCGTCCCAGGCGGGCTGACTGGGATCGCGGTCGGAGAGCCGAGTGCCCTCGGAGAGGATGCCCTCCGTCCGGAGGCGCTCCAGGCGAGCCTCGCGCAGGCGGTCCCAGCCGTCGTCGAAGAGCCCGCGTGCGGCGCGGATGTCCTCGGGCTTGGCGTGCAGAGGCCAGTGTGGGGCGGTGAACGCGGCGTAGAGGAAGAAGGGCCGGGAATCGTCGCCGCGCTGCGAGAGCCAGCGGTCGGCCTCGGCGGCGATCGCGTCGGTGTAGTAGAAGTCGGGGTCGTCGGCGGCATCCGTCGCCGGGCTCTCCCCGCGCGTCAGCGTCTGCGGGTCGAAATAGCTCGAGCAGCCGGCGAGCGTGCCGAAGAACTCGTCGAAGCCCTTGCGGGTCGGCCAGGATGTGCTCGGTGCATCCGTCTGCGCCGAGAGGTGCCACTTGCCGAACAGCGCGGTGTCCCACCCGGCGTCGCGGAGAGTCTCGGCGACCGTCGGCGTCGACGGATCCAGATCCCCCCGGTATCCGTGCGGCAGGTCGGGGCGCGTCAGCACGCCGATCCCGGTCTGGTGCGGATGCAGACCGGTCAGCAGTGAGGCGCGGGACGGGCTGCACCGTGCCGTGTTGTAGAACTGAGAGAACCTGACGCCGGAACGCGCCAGCTCATCAAGGTTCGGCGTCGGGATCTCGCCGCCGTAGCAGCCCAGATCGGAGAAGCCCATGTCGTCGGCGACGATGAGCAGGACATTCGGTCCCATCACTCCCCCTCTATTAGTTGATGCGTGTAACTATATGAGAAGACCCGCACATCTGCCTAGGGGGATCGCATGAACGCCCGCCACTCCGGCTTCCGGTCCGGCGACCGGCCGGCCCTGGCCGTGTCCGACGATCTGCGTCGCGGGAACATCGCGTCGGTCGCGCGCACCTTGCTGGTGGAGGGGCCGCTCGCTCGCGCCGAACTCGCCGAGAGACTGTCGCTGACGCGCGCCACCGTCACGCGCGTCGTCGCACAGCTTCTGGAGGTCGGCCTGCTCACCGAGGGCGAGGCGCGCCGGGTCACCGCAGGCCGGCCCATGATCCCGCTGCGCCTCGACCCCTCGGCGCGCGCCGTCATCAGCATCCACCTCGGCGCCTTCGAGGTGCGCGTCGGCCTCGTCGACATCAGCGGTCACGTGCTCCGCGAGGAGCGCTTCAGCTATGACGGATCCCGCCCGGAGGATGTCTCCGCCCTCCTCGCCCACGGCGTCGAGCAGGTGCGCTCGCATGCGGTGCCCGGCGTCCGTGTGCTCGGGATGAGCGCATCGATCGGCGGCTGGGTCGACCCCACCAGCAGCACTGTCGTCCGCTACGACCCCCTGGGCTGGCAGGATGTGCCCCTTCGAGAAGTCTTACCCGATCTGGGCATTCCCCGACGTTTCGACCAGCTGGTGCGCGGTGTCGCCCTTGCGGAGCGGATGTTCGGCGTCGCACGCGGTCGCGAGGACTTCGTCGTGCTCTGGTCCGGCAACATCCTCGGCGCCGCCTCGGTGGCGCGCGGGGTCGTGCAGCATGGCCTGCGCGGCGGCGCCGGCGGGATCGAGCATCTGCCGACCGGGCTCCCCGACGACAGCTGCGCATGCGGTCGCACCGGATGCCTGGGCGTCGTCGCCACCGACGAGGCGATCCGGCGCGAGGCGGAGGCGCGCGGGATCCTGCGACCCGGCGGCTCCCTGAGCACGCTCCTGGGGATCGTCGCAGACGGCGACCCCGCCGCCAGGCAGCTCCTCGAGGAGCGGGCCGAGGCCTTCGGGAGCGCCACCGGCGTACTCGCGGACTTCCGCGCACCCGAGCTCATCGTCGTCGCCGGCCTGGTCACGACCGCACCGGAATACCTCGCCGCCTTCACCGCGAGACTGCACGCCGTGAGCGCACTGGGCGCGGTCGTCGACGTGCGCAGGTCGGAGTTCGGCGATCTCGCGCCGACGATCGCGAGCGCCGCATTCCTCATCGATGAGTACTTCCGCGATCCGATCTCCTTCGAATAGTTTTCGCGCACCGATTGCATTAATTGTCGGCAGTAACTATCCTGATCCTGTTGCGGCCAGTGGGGCCGTGTCGCACAGACGAAGGAGTCTCCGTTGATTCGCACACAGCATCGCATCGCGGCGATCGCCGCGGGCACCGTTCTCGCCGTGGCCCTCGCCGGATGCACGTCCGCGGTCCAGCAGGCCGGCGCCGGTTCCGCAACCGGCAAGCCGGTGAACGGGGGCACCCTGCAGATCGTGCAGGCGGCTGACATTCAGCCCGCATCGTTCTTCTCCCAGAACAACCCGAACTTCAGCGTGCTGCGCACGGTGTTCAACTCGCTCGTGAGCTACGACCACAAGGACATCAAGCCGCAGCCCGAGCTCGCCAAGTCCTGGAAGGTGTCACCGGACGGACGGCAGATCACGTTCTCGCTGCGCGACGACGTGACCTTCCACGACGGTCGGGCGATGACCGCCGACGACGTGATCGCGAGCATCAACACGGTCAAGCGGCCCGAGGTCGGCTCGCAGACGAAGCACATCGCCAACGCGATCACCGACATGACCGCTCCCGACCCCCACACCGTCGTGATCACCTTCGACAAGGCGATGAGCAACATGATGGATCTGTTCCTGATGATGCCGATCATCGACGGCACGGATGTCGCCGGACTGCTCTCGGGCAAGAACATGAACGGCACCGGGCCTTTCACGGTGAAGTCCTACTCCCCCGGTCAGGGGATCGATCTGGTCAAGTACGAAAAGTACTGGAAGAAGGATCTGCCCCACCTCGACGGCGTGAAGATCACCGTCGTGCGCGACTCGCAGTCGATGCTCTCGTCGCTCAAGGCCGGCCAGAGCCAGCTGGCGATGGATCTCGCCCCGCTCGACGCCTCCACGCTCAAGGGCCAGGCGGGCTACGACCTGATCGAGTCCGATGCGCACGACTCCGTGCAGTACATCGCGTCCAACGTGACCGTGCCCCTGCTCTCCGACAAGCGCGTGCGTCAGGCCATGTCGTACGCGATCGACCGCGAACGCATCCTGAAGCAGGTCGACGGCGGCATCGGCTCGGTGACCTCGCTGCCCTGGGCCAAGAGCTCCCCGGCGTACGACAGCACCAAGGTCGACCACTTCGCCCGGGACATCGCCAAGGCGAAGGATCTGCTGAACCAGGCCGGCGCGACCGGCAAGTCGGTGAAGATCTTCTACGACGCCGGTTTCCAGCCCAACGTCGGCATCGCCTCGATCGTGCAGTTCGACCTCACCGAGGCCGGCCTCAAGCCCGAGCTGGTCCCGCTGCAGGCCAGCGACTTCCTCGACCGGCTCCGCAACGGCGGCTTCGACGGCATGTTCCTCAGCGGGCACGGATTCGGCCAGCTGAACCCGGCGACGCTGATCAAGGGATCCTTCCCGTTCAACGCCGACAAGAACGCGTCCTCGTTCGTCAGCGACGACTACAAGGCACTCGCGAACGAGGTGTGGCTCAGCAGCGGCGCCCTGTCGAAGTCGACGCTCGACAAGGTCAACGACTACCTGCTCGACCAGCAGTTCGTCAGCGACCTGGTGCTGTCCACGCACACCTTCGCGATCAGCAGCAAGCTGAAGGGCGTCGACGAGACGATGCTCGACTACATCGACCTCGACCAGGCCTATCTCACCAAGTGATCCCGAGCCGGGACGGCATCTCGACATGCCGTCCCGGCTTCCGTCAGGGAGAGGGAAATGCTCCGCTACGTTCTTCGACGCCTGCCCACCGCGATCCTGGTGCTGCTGGTCGCATCGGTCGTGATCTTCTTCATCCTCCGTCTCGCGCCCGGCGACCCGGCGGCGTCGCTGGCAGGACCGGACGCCGATGCGGCGACGATCGCGAAGATCCGCGAGCAGCTGGGTCTGGACCGGTCGCTGATCGTGCAGTACGGCTCCTGGCTCGGCGGCATCCTCACCGGCCACCTCGGCGACTCCTATCTGCTGCACGCGCCGATCGCCGAGCTGATCGGCAACAGCCTGGGCAACACCGTCATGCTGGCGCTCGCGGCCACGATCCTCGCCGTCATCGGCGGCGGGATCACCGGTTTCTTCCTGGGGACGACGCGTTCGAACGGCGTCCGCGGGGCGCTGTCGGGCGTGACTTCGCTCGGCGTCGCCGTGCCGACCTACGTCACGGGTGTCCTGCTCATCCTCCTGTTCGCGGTGTCCTGGCGCGTGCTGCCTCCCGGCGGGATGGGACCGGGCCTGCAGGACTTCTCGCTGGGCTGGCAGTACCTGCTGATGCCGGCGATCGTGCTCAGCCTCCCGACCGGCGCGACCCTGGCCCGCTTCCTCGCCTCGTCTCTGCGGCAGACGCTGGATCAGGACTTCGTGCAGACCGGTATCGCGAAGGGTCTTCGCAGCCGCCGACTCATGCTCGCGCACGTGGTCCCGAACTCTCTGCCTCCCGTCCTCACCGTGCTGGGACTGCAGATCGGTCAGCTCCTCGGCGGCGCCATCATCGTCGAGACGATCTTCGCGTGGCCGGGGGTGGGCCAGCTGCTGCTGCAGAGCGTCAACGGACGCGACTACCTCCTCACTCAAGCGCTGCTGCTCATCGCCGTCGCGGTGTTCATCGTCGTCCAGGTCGTCAACGACGTCGTCGACGCGGCCATGGATCCGCGCGTCCGATTGGAGATGTCATGACCGCCGCCACGGACACCGTCGCCCTGGCCACCCGGCCGACCGCCCGCGCCCGCGGGCGCTCGCTCCTGCGCGGGCTGCGCACGCCCGAGGCGATGACCGGGCTGGTGATCATCGCGGTGACGATCCTGCTCGGCATCCTGGCGCCGGTGCTGGCGCAGCACTCCCCCTACGAGCAGACGCCGGACGCGTTCCTGCCGCCCTCGGGCGCCCACCTGCTCGGCACGGACGAGTACGGGCGCGACCTGTTCGCGCGAGTGCTGTTCGGCATCCGTCAGGACCTGATCGTGGGTGCGGTCGCCGTGCCGATCGGCGCGATCGTCGGCACGGTGCTGGGCGCCCTCAGCACGACGAGCAGGATCGTCGACACGATCATCCAGCGCGCGTTCGACGTGTCGCTGGCCTTCACCGGGCTGGTCATGGGCGTGACCGTGGCGGCCATCATCGGCCCCGGGATGCCCGCCATCCTCATCACGGTCGCCCTCGTCAACATCCCGCTCTTCGGGCGGCTCTCGCGCAACGCGATCCGCGCTCTGCAGACCCGGGAGTACGTGGTGGCGGCGCAGATCGTCGGCGCGCGTCCGCTGCGCGTGCTGTTCCGGCACATCCTGCCCAACGCCCTGGACTCGCTGATCGTGCAGGCGGCGCTCAGCCTCTCGATGGCGGTGTTCATCGAGGGCGCGATGAGCTTCGTCGGCATCGGCATCCGCCCGCCCGACGCGTCGCTCGGTGCGCTCCTGCGCACGAGCATCACCTTCCTCGATCGCTCACCGCTGTATGCGATCGCCCCGATGATCGTCGTGACCGCCATGGTGCTCGCGTTCAACCTGATCGGGGACGGACTCAACAAGGGACTCCTCAAGCGATGAACACCATCCAGACCGCGGAGCCGGTCCTGCGCGTCCGCGACCTGATCACCACCTTCCACACCGAGGAGGGGGCGGTGAACGCCGTCCGCGGCGTGAGCTTCGACGTCGCCCCCGGCGAGGTGCTCGCGCTGGTCGGCGAGTCCGGTTCCGGCAAATCGGTCACGGCCATGTCGATCCTGAACATGGTGCGCAGGCCCGGCCGGGTCGAGGGCGGCAGCGTCGAGTTCGACGGCCGCGATCTGCTCTCGCTGTCCGAGTCCGAGCAGCGGTCGATCCGCGGATCCGGCATCGGCATGATCTTCCAGGATCCGGTCGGATCGCTCAACCCGCTCATGCGCGTGCGGGACCAGCTCGTGGAGGCGATCCAGGCGCACGAACCCGTGGACCGCAAGGAGGCCGAACGGCGCAGCGTGCAGCTGCTCGCCGACGTCGGCATTCCGGATCCCGAGGCCCGCATGGCCGACTACCCGCTGGCGTTCTCCGGCGGCATGTCCCAGCGTGTGATGATCGCCATGGCCCTGGCCAACAAGCCCAAGCTCATCATCGCCGACGAGCCCACCACGGCGCTGGATGTCACGATCCAGGCGCAGATCCTGGAACTGCTGGCGACGCTCGGGCGGGACCACGGGACCGCCGTCCTGCTCATCACGCACAACCTCGGTGTCGTCGCGCGCGCGTGCGATCGCATCGCCGTGATGTACGCCGGCAAGATCGTCGAGACCGGCCCGGTCGGCGAGGTCTTCGCCACGCCCGGTCACCCCTACACGCGCGATCTGCTGGGCGCGACGCCGTCGCTGGACCGCCCCCGGGCGCTCCCGCTGGTGGCGATCGACGGACGTCCGCCCTCTCTGCGCACCCCGCCGCGGGGCTGCGCCTACGCCGCCCGCGATCCGCGGGCGTTCGACCGCTGCTTCGTCGAGGACCCCGCCCTCGTCGCGGATCAGGAGGGACGGCAGCGGGCGTGCTGGCTGCCGCTCGAGGCGGGCACGGTCGCGCCGCGCGAGAGCACCGAAGCGGATGCCTCGCCCGCGGAGCAGGAGCGCACCGAGCCAATCCTGGAGGTGCGGGACGTCAAGCGGTCGTACCCCGCCGGGAAGAAGACGCTCCTCGGCCGGCGCCGGCGGGTGCTGCGTGCAGTGGACGGCGTCAGCTTCTCGATCCACGACGGCGAGACCGTCGGGCTGATCGGCGAGTCGGGGTGCGGCAAGTCGACGCTCGGCCGGCTGATCCTGGGGATCGAGAGCCCCTCGTCCGGGGACATCCTCTTCCGCGGTCGCTCGATCGTCGGCCGCAGTCCTGGTGAGCGCCGCACCTACAACCAGGACGTCCAGCTGGTGTTCCAGAACCCGATGTCTTCGCTGAACCCGCGCATGACGATCGGGCAGTCGATCGGCGAGGCCCTTCGCGCCGCTCCGCTCAAGGACGCCGCCCGAAGGTCGCGCGTGCACGAGCTTCTCGAACTGGTCGGGATGGAGGCCTCGGCCGAGGACCGCTTCCCGCACGAGTTCTCCGGGGGTCAACGCCAGCGCGTCGTCATCGCGCGAGCGCTGGCCGTGAACCCCCAGCTCGTCGTGCTGGACGAGGCGGTCGCGGCCCTGGACGTCTCGCTGCAGGCTCAGGTCATCAACCTGCTGCGCGACCTGCAGCGACGGATCGGCCTGTCGTATCTGTTCATCGGCCACGATCTCGCGACCGTGCGCCACATCTCCGACCGCATCATCGTGATGTACCTCGGCGAGATCGTCGAGATGGGCGATGCGGAGCAGATCACCGCAGCCCCCCTGCATCCGTACACGGCCAGCCTGATCTCGGCCGTGCCGGAGCCGGACCCGGCTCGCGAGCGCACCGCGGAGCGGATCGTGCTCACCGGCGAGGTGCCCACCCCGATCGACCCGCCGGCCGGATGCCGGTTCCACACGCGCTGCCCGATCGGTCCGATGCACCGCGACGACCGCGGGATCTGCGGAACGCACCGGCCGGCCCTGCAGGACCTCGGGGACGGCCGGAAGGCCGCATGCCACTTCCCGGGAGAGCTCAGCGCTGTCGGGGCGGAAGCGGCGCCTGCCGCGCTGCCGGCGAGCGGACTCGGTCCGGTGCGGCGCACCGGCGGCGCGGGACCAGCGGATACCGCCGTCTGACCGGAGTCACGAACGCCGGCGACGCGGGGTGCCTCAGTGGCTGCTGCCGCCGGGCGGGCCGATCAGCAGCAGCACAGCGAACAGCGCGGCGACGGCGACGACGATGAGCAACGCGAGCACCCACGGACGGTGCAGGAACCAGCGCATCGTGCGGTCGTACCAGGTCGCGTCACGCGGGTCGTCGGTCTGCGTCAGACGCCAGTCGCCGACGAGGCGGCCCGAGCGGTGCAGCCAGATCTCGGCGGGGATCGTCGCGTAGGGGACGATCGCGCTCGCGATCGCCAGGATCGCGACTCCGACACCCCAGCGCTGATGGAACGCGAGCAGCACCGCGGTGGCGCCGTAGGAGAGGAAGACGAAGCCGTGGATGGATCCCGCGACGGTGACGAGCACCGGAGGCAGGCCCACGGCGCGGCCGATCAGCGCGCCGATCAGCAGCGTCCAGGTGATGGCCTCGGCGATCGCGAGCACGCGGAACAGGCGGGCGGGGGTGGTGAACACTTCTCTCCTCGGTTCGGGTCCTCCCAGCCTAGGGAAGTCGCCCCCGCGGCCGCCGCCCGCACGCCTCCACCTTTCGATGGGTCTTCCGCGGCGGCCGCGCCTGTCTCGGGGCGAGAAACCACTTCCTGCACGAGACACCATCGCTGCGGTGGTGTCTCATGCCGAATCTGGTTTCTCGCGGCGGGCGCGACGCGCCTACACTCGCGACATGCCCCGCCCCGCCCTGCTCGCCGTGTCGCACGGCACCTCGGATGCCGACGGCGCCGCCGCGATCGCCCTCCTGGTGCGGCGGATCGCGGAGCGGATCCCCGATGCCGCCGTGCACGCGGGCTTCGTCGACGTGCAGCAGCCCGACGCCCCGTCCGCCCTCGCCGCGATCGAGGGCCCCGCGGTCGTCGTGCCGCTGCTGCTGTCCCAGGGCTTCCACGTGCGGGTGGATCTGGGGCGCACGGCCGCCGCCCGGGATGACGCGGTCGTGACGGATCCGCTCGGTCCCGATCCGCGGCTGGCCGACGTGCTGGCGATGCGACTCGCGGAGACCGACGCGGAGACCGACGCCCCGGTCGTGCTCGCGGTCGCAGGATCCCGGGATCCGCGGTCGCTTCCGGATGCCGAGGGGATGGCCGCGCTGCTGGCCACCCGCCTCGGACGCGACGTGGTGCCCGCGTATCTCGCCGCCCGCGAGCCGAGCATCGCCGAGGCGCTGCGTGCGCACCCGGGAGCCGTCGTCGCGACGTATCTGCTCGCGCACGGCTATTTCTTCGATGTGACCCGACGCGAGGCCGGATCCCACTCGCTGACGGAGCCGCTGCTCGACGGCGGCGAGCCCCCGTCCGCGCTCGTCGAGCTGGTGATCGATCGCTATCTGGCCGGCGAGGCCGAGCTGGCGGCGCTTCGGGGGCGCTGAGCGCTCCGCGGACGGGCGGACGGATCGGCGACGCGTTCGCCCATCGTTCATCCGGCGTCAACGTGAACTGCATGCTCCCTCGCCAGGGTGGACAGAGCGCCGCACGATTCGCGGCGCCCGCAGACCCAAGGAGCCCGCATGCGCATCACCCGTCCGCCTCTCTCCACCGCGCTGGTCGTAGCAGCGATCGCCGGCGCGTCGCCCGCCGTCGCCGCCGAGGCCCCCGGCCAGGACAAGGCCGGCCACTACTCGTTCGCCGTCATCGGCGACGTCCCCTACGGCACGGCGCAGCAGGCACTGTTCCCGCAGTGGATCCAGGAGATCAACGCAGCCCAGCCCGAGATGACCTTCCACGTCGGGGACATCAAGAACGGATCCAGCACGTGCGATGACGCCCTGTACCAGCAGATCAAGGGCGACTTCGACACGTTCCGCAATCCGCTCATCTACATGCCCGGCGACAACGAGTGGACCGACTGCCACCGCACGAACAACGGCGCGTACAACCCGCTCGAACGCCTCGCCTACGACCGCTCCGTCTTCTTCGCGACGCCGAACCTCTCGCTCGGCCAGAACCCGGTGAAGCTCGATTCGCAGGTCGCCGCCGGCTTCCCCGAGAACGTGACGCTGCGCCGCGACGGCGTCGACTTCGCCGCGATCCACGTCGTCGGCAGCAACGACGGCACGCAGCCCTGGGCCGGCCTCGGCGACACGGTGCCGCGCCCGGAGCAGCTTGCGGCGGAGCAGTCGCGCATGGTGAACGCCATCGCGGTCGTGCGCAACACCTTCGCGACCGCGAAGCAGAAGCGCGACCGCGCGGTGACCGTGCTGCTCCAGGCCGACATGTTCGACCCGACCTACACCCCGGCGTGGTCCGACATCTCGGCGTTCCAGGGCCTGGTGCAGACGCTGGTGACCGAGTCCGCGGCGTTCGACGGCGAGGTCTATCTCGTGAACGGCGACAGCCACGTGTACAACTCCGACAAGCCGCTGAGCGCGGGATCCCCGTGGCTCGGCACCTACGGCGTGACCGGCTCGGCCGACAACCTCACCCGGGTGACCGTCGACGGATCCTCGAACAACAATGACTGGCTGCGCGTCACGATCAACCGCCCGGGCGCCGACCACGTCCTCAGCTGGGAGCGCGTGCCGTACGTCGCGCACTGATCGGCTCGCACCACGACACCGCGGCACGCCATTAAACCTCAGGCAGCCGTGACGAAACTGGACCATGTCGAACAATGACGCCCCGTGTCGCGGGCCATGACACAGACGAGCACTCGCACGGGGTCCGCACGTAACTTGTCGGCATGTCTCCGGATCCGATCGTGGCGCCGTCCGCCGCTCCCGTGCGCGGTGCGCGCACCCGCACCGCCCGCGTGCCCACCAAGCCGCACGGCCAGTGGGCCGTCGACGGCACGGCTCCGCTGAATGGCAACGAGGAGTGGAAGCTCGCCGACAACGGGCTCAACGTGCGCGAGCGGATCGAGCAGGTCTACGCCCAGGGCGGTTTCGCCTCGATCGACCCCACCGATCTGCACGGCCGGTTCCGCTGGTGGGGCCTGTACACGCAGCGCAAGCCCGGGATCGACGGCGGCCGCACCGCGCAGCTCGAGCCGCACGAGCTCGAGGACGAGTACTTCATGCTGCGCGTCCGCGTCGACGGCGGCCAGCTCACGACCGAGCAGCTGCGCGTGATCGGCGGGATCTCGACGGACTTCGCGCGGGACACCGCCGACCTCACCGACCGGCAGAACATCCAGCTGCACTGGGTGGGCATCGAGGACGTGCCGGAGATCTGGCGCCGCCTGGAGAGCGTCGGCCTCAGCACGACCGAGGCGTGCGGCGACGTGCCGCGCGTGATCCTGGGATCCCCGGTCGCCGGGATCGCGGCGGACGAGATCATCGATCCGACCCCCCAGATCCGCGAGATCTCCGAGCGCTACATCGGCGACGAGACGCTCGCGAACCTCCCCCGCAAGTACAAGACGGCGATCACCGGGCACCCCAGCCAGGACGTCGTGCACGAGATCAACGACTGCGCGTTCGTCGCGGTCACCCACCCCGAGCTCGGCATCGGCTACGACCTGTGGGTCGGCGGCGCGCTTTCGACCGTGCCCCGCCTCGGCGAGCGTCTCGGCGTGTTCGTGAGCCCGGATCGCGTGACCGAGGTGTGGCTCGGCGTCACGAAGATCTTCCGCGACTACGGCTACCGGCGCCTGCGCAACAAGGCCCGGCTGAAGTTCCTGCTCGCCGACTGGGGCACGGAGCGCTTCCGCGCCGTGCTCGAGGGCGAGTACCTGGACGCTCCGCTGCCTGACGGTCCCCCGGCTCCGAAGCCGGTCGGAAACGGCGACCACGTGGGCGTGCACCGCCAGAAGGACGGCCTGTTCTACGTCGGTGCCGCGGCGGCCGTCGGACGCGTGTCCGGCACGACGCTGACCGCGCTCGCCGACCTCGCCGAGGCGCACGGATCCTCCCGGATCCGCACCACGCCGTACCAGAAGCTGCTCGTGCTGGATGTCGCGGAGGACCGCGTCGAGCCGCTCATCACCGGCCTCTCGACGCTCGGCCTCGAGGCGCGCCCGAGCCTGTTCCGCCGCGGCACGATCGCCTGCACGGGCATCGAGTTCTGCAAGCTCGCGATCGTGGAGACCAAGGTCAACGCGGCCATCGCGATCGAGCAGCTCGAGCAGCGCCTGGGTGCGCTCGAGCCCGAGATCGGCCGTCCGATCTCGCTGCACGTGAACGGCTGCCCGAACTCGTGCGCCCGCATCCAGACCGCCGACATCGGCCTGAAGGGCCAGCTCGTCATGATCGACGGCGAGCAGGTGCCCGGCTATCAGGTGCACCTCGGCGGAGGGCTGGCGAACTCCGACCGCGCCGAGGCCGGCCTCGGCCGCACCGTGCGCGGCCTGAAGGTGCCGGCCGACGGGATCGCGGACTACGCCGAGCGTGTGATCCGCCGCTACCTCGCCGACCGGATCCACCCGGACGAGACGTTCGCGACTTGGGCGCACCGTGCCGATGAGGAGGCGCTGGTATGAGCATCGCCCTGGACCTGCGTCCCGCCCGCCGCTCGCTCGACGAGCTGCGGGCCCTGGCCGAGCGGGGAGCTGCCGAGCTGCGCAGCGGATCCGCCGACGAGGCCTCCCCCGCCGAGGTCGCCGCGTGGGTCGCCGCGAACGTCTCGCCGCGTCTCGCCGCTGTCGCGTGCTCGATGGCCGACGCCGCGCTGCCGCACCTCGTGGCCGAGGCGATCCCCGGCGTCGATGTGCTGTTCCTCGACACCGGCTACCACTTCCTGGAGACGACGTTCACCCGCGACGAGGTCGCCCGGACGCTGGACGTGCGGATCGTCGACGTGAAGCCGGCGCAGACGGTGCGGGAGCAGGACGCCGCATTCGGCAAGGATCTGTTCGCCCGGGATCCTGCCCTCTGCTGCGAGATGCGCAAGGTCGCCCCGCTGCAGCAGGCGCTCGGCGGCTACGAGGTCTGGTTCACCGGCGTGCGTCGGGACGAGGCCCCCACCCGTGCGAACACCCCGCTGATCGCGTTCGACGAGCGCAACGGGCTCATCAAGGTGAACCCCGTCGCGAGCTGGTCGTTCGACGACCTCATCGACTACGCCACCGCGCACGAGGTCGTGGTGAACCCGCTGGTCGCGAACGGGTATCCCTCGATCGGCTGCGCTCCCTGCACCAAGCCCGTCGCCGCGGGCGAAGACCCCCGCTCCGGCCGCTGGGCCGGACTCGCCAAGACCGAATGCGGACTCCACGTATGAGCATCATCGACACCCTGCCCGCGCCCGCGCCGGCCGACGCCGGCTCCCTCACGGGCCTCGACCTGCTCGAGGCCGAGGCGATCCACATCATCCGCGAGGTCGTCGCCGAGTTCGAGCGCCCCGTGCTGCTGTTCTCCGGCGGCAAGGACTCCGTGCTCGTGCTGCACCTCGCCGCGCGCGCGTTCGCCCCGGGACGGATCCCGTTCCCCGTGCTGCACGTCGACACCGGACACAACTTCGCCGAGGTGATCCGGTTCCGCGACGAGACCGTGGCGCGCCTCGGCCTCACGCTCGAGGTCGCGAAGGTGCAGGACTACCTCGACGACGGCCGCCTGGCCGAGCGTCCGGACGGCACCCGCAACGTGCTGCAGACCCAGCCGCTGCTCGACGCGATCGCCGCGGGCAAGCACGACGCCGTGTTCGGCGGCGCCCGCCGCGACGAGGACAAGGCCCGCGCGAAGGAGCGCATCATCTCGCTGCGCGACGAGTTCGGGCAGTGGGATCCGCGCAACCAGCGCCCCGAGCTGTGGAGCCTGTACAACGGCCGGCACACCCCGGGCAAGCACGTGCGCGCGTTCCCGATCTCGAACTGGACCGAGCTGGATGTGTGGCGCTACATCGCTCGCGAGCGGATCGCGCTGCCGCCGCTGTACCTGGCGCACGAGCGCGAGGTGTTCCGCCGCGACGGGATGTGGTGGGCCGTGAACGAGCATGCCCAGCCCCGCGAGGGCGAGCAGGTCGAGCGCCGTGTGGTCCGCTACCGCACGGTCGGCGACGCCAGCTGCACCGGCGCCGTCGAGTCGGGTGCCGCGACGGTGGACCAGGTGGTCGCCGAGGTCGCCCGCTCCACCGTGACCGAGCGCGGCGCCACCCGCGCCGACGACCGGATCAGCGAGGCCGCCATGGAAGACCGCAAGAAGAACGGATACTTCTGATGAGCACGATCGAGACCGCCCCGGCGCTGCTCTCCGACACGACGCTGTTCCGGTTCGCGACGGCCGGATCCGTCGACGACGGCAAGTCGACGCTGGTCGGGCGGCTGCTGCACGACGCGAAGGCGATCCTCGCCGATCAGCTCGAGCAGGTCGCGCGCACCTCCGCCGACCGCGGCTTCGCGCACGGCGAGTTCGACTTCGCGCTGCTCACCGACGGCCTGCGCGCCGAGCGCGAGCAGGGCATCACGATCGACGTCGCCTACCGCTACTTCGCCACCGACGCGCGCAGTTTCATCCTCGCCGACTGCCCCGGACACGTGCAGTACACCCGCAACATGGTCACTGGATCCGCGACCGCCGACGCCGTGGTCGTGCTCATCGACGCACGCAAGGGCGTCGTCGAGCAGACCCGCCGCCACCTCGCCGTCGTGTCGCTGCTGCGGGTGCCGCACGTGATCATCGCGGTGAACAAGATCGACCTCACCGGCTTCGACGAGCAGCGTTACCGGGCCGTCGAGGACCAGGCGCTCGCCGTCGCCGCCGAGCTCGGCCTCGCCAGCGTCCACGTCATCCCGGTGTCGGCGCTCGAGGGCGACAACATCGTGGATCGCTCCGACCGCACGGCCTGGTTCGACGGCCCGACTCTCCGCGAACTGCTCGAGACGCTGCCCGCCCGGGTGGCCGAGGAGGGCGCCGCGTTCCGACTTCCGGTGCAGACCGTGATCCGTCCGCAGGGCGGCGTCTCCGCGCTCATCGACGAGGCCGAGGCCGCCGAGCTGCGCGACTACCGCGGCTTCGCCGGGCGCGTGTCGAGCGGATCCCTGCGGGTCGGCGACCGTGTGCAAGTGTTCCCCGGCGGGCACGAGACGACCGTCACCGGGATCCGCGTCGCGGGCCGGATCGCGCAGGCCGCACACACCGCGCAGTCGATCGCGGTCACGCTCGCCGACGAGGTGGATGCGGCCCGCGGGTCGCTCATCGCCGCCGCCGGCACCGTTCCGGAAGGACACCAGGAGGCCGAGGTCGAGATCTTCCAGCTCGACGTCCGCCCGATCTCACCCGGCGCCCGCGTGCTCGCCAAGCACGGCACCGCGACCGTGCAGGCCATCGTCACCGACGTGCTCTCCCGTCGCGACCTGGACACCCTCGCCCTCGAAGACGCCGCCGAGCTGGCGGTGAACGAGATCGGACGCGTGCGGATCCGCTTCGCCGCCGCGCTCCCGCTGGAGCCGTACGCCGACGACCGAGAGGGCGGCGCCCTGCTGCTCATCCACCCGGTCGACGGCGCGACCCTCGCCGCCGCCACCGTCGTCACCCCCGCCTGACCCCCGATCCCTGAGCTCCAGATCCGACCCCTGAGCCCCACCCCGGTCCCTGAGCCTGTCGAAGGGACCCGCCCCGCACCCACCCAAGAACGCCTAAGGAGGCGACAGTGAACAGCAAGACCCGCATCAGCACGGCCCTCACCTCTCTCGGACTCGCGATGGCGATGCTCGCCGGCTGCGCCTCCGCATCCGCGGCGACGACCGAGAAGGTCGCCACCCTGCACCTCGGCTATTTCGCCACCGTCACGCACGCGCCTGCCCTGGTCGGCATCGAGAAAGGCCTGATCCAGAAGGATCTCGGCACGACGAAGCTGCAGACCGAGGTGTTCAACGCCGGTCCCGCCGCGGTCGAGGCGCTCTCCGCCGGCGCCATCGACGCCGCGTACATCGGCCCGAATCCGGCGATCAACACGTTCATCAAGTCGGGAGGCGCCTCGGTCCGCGTGATCGCCGGTGCCACCTCGGGCGGCGCGGCGCTGGTCGTGCGCGACGGCATCACCTCCGCGTCCGACCTCAAGGGCAAGACGCTCGCCTCCCCGCAGCTCGGCAACACGCAGGACGTGGCGCTGCGCACCTGGCTGACCTCGAAGGGCCTGAAGACGAACGTCTCGGGCGGCGGTGACGTGAAGATCACGCCGACGGACAACGCGCAGACGCTCACGCTCTTCAAGAACGGGCAGCTCGACGGCGCCTGGGTCCCCGAGCCGTGGGCGTCGCGCCTGGTCGTCGAGGCCGGCGCGCACGTCCTCGTAGACGAGCGCGACCTGTGGCCCGGCGGGAAGTTCCCGACCACCGTGCTGCTCGTGCGCACGGACTTCGCCGATCAGCATCCCGACGCCGTGAAGGCGCTGCTCGCCGGCCACCTCGACTCCCTCGACTGGATCAAGAGCCACCAGAGCGAGCTCCCCGGCGTCGTCAACGCCGCGCTGAAGTCGGCGACAGGCAAGGCCCTGGCCGACGACGTGCTGACGCGGTCGCTGAGCACCGTGTCGTTCTCGGCCGATCCAAACGCCGCGGCCTTCCAGACCCTCGTGAAGAACGGCGTCACCGCCGGCACGCAGACGAAGGGCTCGATCGCCGGCCTGTTCGACCTCGCCGCGGTGAACGCCGCGCTGAAGGAGCGGGGCGAGAAGGCCGCCGACGACGGCGGGCTGGGAACGAAGAAATGACCATCCCGCTCGCGCCGAGCTTCGACGGGCTCGCGCCGATCCTGCCCGCGCCGGATCCGGTCGATCCCGTCGTGCGTCTCGCGCACGTCTCGAAGCGGTACGGATCCGGTCCGGTGGTGCTCGACGACGTGTCGCTCGACATCGTGCCCGGCGAGTTCGTCTGCCTGCTCGGCGCGAGCGGATGCGGCAAGTCCACCCTGCTGAACCTGATCGCGGGGCTCGAACCCCTCACGGCCGGCACGATCACGACTCCGCCGGAGGGCGCCGCCGTGATGTTCCAGGATGCCGCGCTCATGCCATGGCTGAGCGCGCGGCGCAACGTCGAGCTCGCCCTGCGTCTGCGCGGAGTGCCGCGGGCCGAACGCCGCGCCGAGGCGCTGCGCCTGCTCGGGATCGTGAACCTCGCCGACGCCGCGGACAAGCGCCCGCACGAGCTCTCCGGGGGCATGCGGCAGCGCGTCGCCCTGGCCCGCGCGCTGGCGCAGGACCGGCCGGTGCTGCTGATGGACGAGCCGTTCGCCGCGCTCGACGCGATCACCCGCGACCTGCTGCACGAGGTGCTGGAGAACGTGTGGCGCGAGACCGGCCGCACGATCGTGTTCGTCACGCACAACGTGCGCGAGGCCGCCCGCCTCGGCCAGCGCGTGGTGCTGCTGTCCAGCCGCCCCGGCCGGATCGCGCGCGAGTGGCGCGTCGCACGCACCCGCGGACGCCGGATCGAGTCCCCCGAAGTGTCTGCCCTGGCGACCGAGATCACCGTCGAGCTGCGAAAGGAGATCCGCCGCAATGCCGATTGAATCCGACGCCCGCTCCCCCGCACTCCCGGGGTCGTTGAGCGAGGACGCCGCAGGCGACCGAGACGAAACGCCGCACCCTCGAGAGAACGCTTCGTCTCGCCTCCTCCCGACTCGCCAGGACGACGAGCTCGCCCGCCTCGAGGCCGGACTCGATCGCCTGCAGACCGAGGATCTCGGATCCGGATCCCGCACCCGCGAGCGCCTGCGCGCGATCCTGCCCCCGATCGCGCTGCTGATCCTGCTGATCGCCGCGTGGCAGCTCTACATCGTGATCGCGCATCCGCGGCCGGACATCATCCCCGGCCCGGTGCAGGTCGTCGCGTCGCTCGGTGACGCCTGGCAGTCCGGCCGACTGCAGGAGGCGGTGCTGACCAGCCTCGAACGCGGGCTGATCGGCTTCGCGATCGCCGTGGTCGTGGGCACTCCGATCGGACTTCTGCTGGCCGAGTGGCGCCCGCTCCGCCGGGCCGCCGGCCCACTGATCGCCGGTCTGCAGGTGCTGCCGAGCGTGGCGTGGGTGCCGGCGGCGATCATCTGGTTCGGCCTGTCCGACGCGACCGCCTACTTCGTGATCCTGATGGGCGCGATCCCGTCGATCGTGAACGGGCTGCTCGCCGGCGTGGATCAGGTGCCCCCGCAGCTGCGCCGGGTCGGCACCGTGCTGGGCGCGAACCGCTGGCAGTCCGCCACCGCGATCGTGCTGCCCGCCGCCCTGCCCGGCTACCTCGCGGGGATCAAGCAGGGCTGGGCGTTCTCGTGGCGGTCGCTCATGGCCGCGGAGATCATCACCACCGGCGGCACCATCGGCTTCGGACTCGGAACGCTGCTGGACCAGTCCCGGCAGCTGGCGGACCTGCCCGGAGTGCTCGCCACGATCATCCTGATCCTGGCGATCGGGATCCTGATCGAACTGGCCCTGTTCGGCCCGCTCGAGCGACTCGTGCTGCGCCGTCGCGGGCTTCTGCTCGGAGGAGGATCCTGATGACCACCGCGTACGGAACCGTCACCCTCGTCGGCGCGGGCCCGGGAGATGCCGGCCTGCTCACTCTGCGGGGCCTCCGCACCCTCGAGGCCGCCGACGTGATCGTCGCGGACCGGCTCGGCGCCCGCGCCGTGCTCGACCAGCTCGCCGCAGATGGCGTGGAACTGCACGCCGAGGTGATCGACGTCGGCAAGCTGCCCGGCCACCACCCGGTGCCGCAGGACGAGATCAACGCCCTGCTGGTGCGGCACGCGCGCGCGGGCCGCGCCGTGGTGCGCCTGAAGGGCGGGGATCCGTTCGTGCTCGGCCGGGGCCGCGAGGAGTCGCTGTACTGCGAGGCCGAGGGCATCGCAGTACGCGTCGTGCCCGGCATCACCAGCGCGATCTCCGTGCCGGCCGTCGCGGGAATCCCGCTCACCCATCGCGGCGTCGCGACCGCGTTCACCGTCGCGAGCGCGCACGATCCGATCGAGCAGCTGCCCGGCGGATCCGACCACACCGTCGTCCTGCTCATGGGCATCGGCACGCTAGGCCATACCGCGGGGATCCTCGCCCGCGGAGCCCGTGGAGCCGACTGCCCCGTCGCGATCATCGAGGACGGATACGGATCCGGCGAGCGCGTCACGATCGGCACCCTCGGCACGATCGCCGCCCTCGCCGCGACCCGCCAGGTGCGCAACCCGGCGGTCGTCGTGGTCGGCGACGTGGTGCGCCTCAGCCCGCATGCGTCCCCGACCCGCGCCGCCTCCCAGATCCGCGAGACCCAGATCCGCGCCTCCGAGATCCGCGAGACTTCAACTCCGCGGCGAGACAGCAGCAATGTGCTGCAGTCTCGCCGCCCAGATGAAGTCTCGCGGTCAGACGTGGCCGCAGCGGGGCGTCCCGTGCTCACCGCCGTCCGACCCGACCGAACCCGATCCGACCGAACCCGATCCGACCGAAAGACCCTGCAGCCGTGACCGATTCCTCCTCCCCCGCCCGGATCCTGACCCCGACGGTCCGCGTCGCCATCGTCGGCGCCGGGCCCGCGGGCATCTACGCCGGCAACATCCTGTCGAACGCCATCGCCGCGCGCGACGGAGTCACGGCTGTCGAGATCGACCTGTTCGAGTCACTTCCCGCGCCCTACGGACTGATCCGCTACGGCGTCGCCCCCGACCACCCCCGCATCAAGGGCATCGTGAACTCGCTGCACGAGATGCTCGACGCGCCCTCCGACGCTCAGGGCCTCGACGCCGAGCGCCGCGTGATCCGCTTCCTCGGCAACATCGAGATCGGCCGCGACGTGTCGATCGACGAGCTGCACGCCCGCTACCACGCCGTGATCCTCGCGACCGGGGCGATCCGCGACGCCGCCCTCGACATCCCCGGCGTCGACCTGCCCGGATCCCACGGCGCCGCCGACTTCGTCTCCTGGTTCGACGGGCACCCCGACGTGCCGCGCACCTGGCCCCTCCACGACGAGCGGGTCGCGGTGATCGGCAACGGCAACGTCGCCCTCGACGTGGCGCGGATCCTCGCCAAGCTGCCCGAGAACCTGCGCAGCACCGAGGTGCCCGACAACGTGCTCGCCGGGCTCGAGGCCTCCGCCGTCACCGACGTGCACGTGTTCGGCCGTCGCGGCCCCGCCGACATCAAGTTCACCCCGATCGAGCTGCGTGAGTTGGGCGAGGTCCCCGGAGTCGACATCATCCTCGACGACGCCGACTTCGAGGGCGTGGATCCGGCCACCGCCCCGAACAACCAGCTGAAGATCATGCTGCGCACGCTGAACGCCTGGCGCGACCGCCCCGAGAACCGCGGCGAGAGCACCGGCGCGCGCCGTCGGCTGCACCTGCACTTCTGGCACGCTCCCGTCGAGATCACGGGCACGGATCGCGTCGAGTCGCTCCGTTTCGAGCGCACGGCGCCGAACCCGGACGGATCCGTCTCCGGCACCGGCGAATTCCGCGAGTACCCGGTCTCGGCCGTCTACCGCGCGGTCGGGTACTTCGGCTCGCCGATCGTCGACGTGCCGTTCGACGCCCGGCGCGGCGTCGTGCCGAACGAGGGCGGCCGCGTCGACGGCCGGCCCGGCCTCTACGCCACCGGCTGGATCAAGCGCGGCCCGGTGGGCCTGATCGGGCACACCAAGTCCGACGCGACCGAGACGATCGCGCACCTCGTGGCCGACCTCGACGCGGGTCTGCTCGCCGAGCCTGTGGAGACCGCCGACATCCTCGACCTCCTCGCCGAGCGCGAGGTCGAGGTGACCACGTGGGACGGCTGGCTCGCGCTCGATGCGCACGAACGCGGCCTGGGCGCCGCGCACGCGCACACCCGCGAGCGGGTCAAGGTCGTGCCGCGCGAGGAACAGGTCGAGATCTCGCGCAGCGCGATCCTCGCCGACAGCGGAGCGTCCGCCCGATGACCTATGTGATCGCTCTTCCCTGTGTCGATGTGAAGGATCGTGCCTGCATCGACGAGTGCCCGGTGGACTGCATCTACGAGGGCGAGCGCTCGTTGTACATCCACCCGGACGAGTGCGTGGACTGCGGGGCGTGCGAACCGGTGTGCCCGGTCGAGGCGATCTACTACGAGGACGACCTGCCCGAGGAATGGGCCGACTATTACAAAGCGAACGTGGAGTTCTTCGACGAGATCGGATCCCCCGGCGGGGCCGCCAAGGTCGGCGTCTACCCGTTCGACCACCCGATCATCGCCGCTCTCCCGCCCCAGGGCGACGGACATGACTGAGGCCGCTGAGCCTGTCGACGGACCGTACGACGTGCTCATCATCGGCGGCGGGCCGGCCGGGCTCTCCGCCGCGCTGAACCTCGCCCGCTCGCTCGCGCGCGTGCTCATCGTCGACGCCGACCGTCCGCGCAACGCCGCGACCCTCGTCTCGCACGGCTTCCTCACCCGCGACGGGATCCCCCCGAACGAGCTGCGACGGATCGCCCGGGGCGAGCTCGCCGCGTATCCGAACGTCACCATCCGCACCCGGGAGCGCGTGTTCTCCCTCGAGTCCGACGGATCCGGCTTCGTCGCCGGCATCGGCCGCCGCGCGCCCGAGACGCGGATCACGGCACATCGGGTGCTACTCGCCACCGGGCTGCGCGAGACGCTCCCGGACGTGCCGAACCTGCGCGGCTTCTATGGGGTCAGCCTGTTCAGCTGCGCGGCCTGCGACGCCTGGGAACTGCAGGGCCGCCCGCTCGCACTCATCGGAGAGACGCCGGATCTGGCCGCCCGCGCCCGGCTCATCTCCCGCTGGACGCGAGAGCTCACGGTCTTCACGCACGGCGCCGACGTCATCGACGCAGCGGAAGAGGCGGAGCTCGCCGCCGCCGGCGTGGCCGTCGAGCGCAGCCCGATCCGCGAGCTGCACGGCGAACGCGGTGCGCTCACCGGCATCCGCCTCGCCGACGGATCCGAGCACGCGCTCGACGGCGGCTTCGTGCGCCCGCGGTGGGAGACCGACCTCTCGTTCCTGCCCGCGCTCTCACCCGACCTCGACGCGCACGGCCACCTCGCCGCCGACCGGTCCGGACGCACCAGCGTCGCCGGCCTCTACGCCGCCGGCGACGTCGCCTCGCCCGGTCCGCAGCAGCTCATCGTGGCCGCAGGCGCGGGGGCCAGGGTGGCCGCCGTGATGATCCATGACACGATCGGCGTCGCGACCGCGCACTGACCCCGGGACCGGCCCCTCGGATCCCGTTCTCGTGGTTCGGGTCGCATCCGCGAGACTGCATCCGGGCGGCGAGACTGCAGCACATTGCCGCTGTCTCGCGGCCCAGTTGAAGTCTCGCGGGAAAGAACAGCCCTACCGGGGGGAGGGATCCGGACCGCGCACCCGGGCTCGCGTACCGGCGCGCCGCTACCCGTCGTTCACCCGCACCCGCGAGACTTCCTGCATGAGCAACGGCGATCATCCCGAACCGCAGGCGACCGCGAACAGCGGAGCCGTAGCGGTGGTGGGCCTGGGGTTGCGCGGTGACGAGCCGGCGCCGAAGAAGCAGATCTACTCCTGGGCGCTGTGGGACTGGGCGACGCAGCCGTTCCACTCCGTCATCCTGACCTTCATCTTCACCGCGCTTTACCTCACGACCCCCGCGTTCCTGTCGCCGGAACTGGCGAACCTGGCCGCGACCGATCCGGCGCGGGTCGCCGGAATCGCCGAGCTGACGAGCGGCCTCGGACTCGGTGGCACGATCGCCGGCCTCGCGATCCTGCTCCTCGCGCCCGTCCTCGGCCAGCGTGCGGACGCCGCCGGGCGCCAGAAGCTGTGGCTCGGGATCGGGACCGGCGCGCTGATCCTGTGCATGCTCGGGCTGTGGTTCGTCACGCCGACGCCCGCGCTGTTCTGGCTGGGGGTCGCCCTGATCTCCGCCGGCGTCGTGTTCAGCGAGATCGCCTCGGTGAACTCGAACGCGATGCTCATCTCGATCGCGAGTCCGAAGACGGTCGGACGGATCTCGGGACTCGGCTGGGGCTTCGGCTATCTGGGCGGCATCGTCGCCCTGGTCCTGGTGATCGTGTTCAATCAGGCGCACTGGTTCGGGCTCTCGGAGGACGGCGGACTGCCGTTCCGCATCATCGCGATCGGCTGCGCACTGTGGGCGGTCGTGTTCTCGATCCCGATCTTCCTGAACGTGCCGGAGCCGTCGTTGGGCCGGGCGGATCGGAAGGTGGGCTTCTTCGCCTCGTACGTCCTGCTCGTGAAGGACGTCATCGGCCTGTATCGGAACCCCAGCACTCGCACCACGTTCTGGTTCCTCGTCGCGAGCGCCGTATTCCGCGACGGCCTGGGCGCCGTCTTCACGTTCGGCGCCGTCATCGCCAGCACGGTCTTCGGCTTCACGTTCATCGAGCTCGTGATCTTCGGCGTCGCGGCGAACCTCATCGCCGGGGTGTCCACGATCTTCGCCGGGCGTCTCGACGACCGCTGGGGCCCGAAACGGCTGATCATCATCTCGCTCGCCTGCATGTGCGTCGCGGGCACCGCGGTGTTCGCCCTGGTCGACACCGGGCGGATCGCCTACTGGATCGGCGGCCTGATCCTGTGCGCGTTCGTCGGACCGGCGCAGTCCGCGGGACGGTCGTTCCTGGCCCGGGTCACGCCCGCCGGCCGAGAGGGCGAGATCTTCGGCCTCTACGCCACGACCGGGCGTGCGGCGAGCTGGATCGCCCAGGGCGCCTGGACAGTGCTCATCATCCTGACCGGCAACACGAAGTTCGGGATCCTGGGGATCGTCGTGGTGCTGCTGGCGGGGCTGCTGCTGCTCCTGCCGGTGAAGGAGGCGCGACGGGGCGGGCACCCCGCGCGCTGATCCTCAGCCGTCCTCATGCGTCGAGCGCGGTCAGCCGATCCGGAGCGGCGCCCGCCGCACGAAGCCGCTCACGCATCGCCCGTGCCGCGAGGTCGTACGGCCGTTCGTCCTGCAGCAGCAGGGATCGCGAGTTGGCCTCCTCGTTCAGCGCCGCCAGCTCGAACGCCAGCTGCTCCGGATCCGTGACCGCAGCGAGTTCTCCGTTCGCGACCGCATGCCGGACCTGGGCCTCGATGTAGCCGTACCAGTCCACGAGCGCGGTGCGGACGGCGTCGCGCACGGGGCCGGGTTTGGAATCGACGTCGGCCGCGGTCGCCGCGAAGAAGCACCCGCCCGTGAAGACGCGGTCGCGGGAGTAGTCCAGGGCGTTGCGCAGCAGCGACGCCAGCCTCCGCACGCCGCGCGGCTCGGTGCGCGCACGCTCGACGATCAGAGCGGTGAAGACGTCCCTCGCGGCGGCGACCGTCGCCAGCTGGAGCCCCTCCTTGCTCTGGAACAGCGTGGCGATGCTGCTCTTGCCCCGGCCGGACGCCGTGGCCAGCCGGCCGATCGTGAGCCCGTCCAGACCGTCGACCGAGGCCAGGTCGGTCGCGCTCTGCAGGACAGTGCGCCGGGAGGCGTCTCCACGCACACGACGGCCGTCCGCGGCCTGACGCTGTGCAGGATCGGACGCGATGGCATCCACGGCGACCTTCGACATGCCCCTAGTATACGAACGATCGTTCGCGTAATCTACGTATGACCGTTCGTACACTTTCTTCGAGGGGAGCCCGCAATGCCCATCTCCACCCGCCTCCTCACCGCCGGCCTCCGCGCGGGCGGCGCCGTGTCGCCACCCCTGGCCGGCCGGCTCGCACTGCGCCTGTTCTTCACGACGACGCCGCGCATGACCGTACGCGAGGTGGATCGCGCGACGCATGAGGCGGCGCAGCGCGAGCGGATCCGGATCCGCGGATCCGAGGTCGTCGCCTACCGCTGGGGGCACGCCGAACGCGCCGTCCTGCTGATGCACGGGTGGCAGGGACGTGCGTCCCAGTTCGCGCCCCTCGTGCGGGAGCTCGTGTCCGCGGGATTCCGCGTCGTCGCGTTCGACGCGCCCGCCCACGGCGGGTCCGGCGGCCGACGCACGGACGTGCGGGACTGGGTCGAGGCCGCGGCACGACTGCAGCGCACCGATGGTCCGTTCCACGCGCTCGTCGGACACTCCTTCGGCGGCTTCGCCGCGCTGACCGCCGCGCGCACCGTCGTGCCGTCGCCCCGCGTCGCGGTGGTCGCCGGCGGCGCATCGCCGGCCGCGTTCCTGGCGGAGTTCTCCCGTGCACTGCACCTCGAGCCCGCCGTCGCGGCGAGCCTCGAGCAGCGGTTCGCCGCGCGATTCGGACTCGATCCGGATGGGATCGCCGCCGCCTACGACGCGATCCGGGATCCGCTGCCCTCCGGGACAGAACTGCTCGTGGTGCACGACCGCGATGACCGCCGTATGCCCGACGCGGACGCCGTGCGTGTGCATGCCGCGCATGCCGGACGCTCGCAGCTGCTGCGCACGGACGGCCTGGGGCACAACCGCGTGCTGGCGGCTGATCCGGTGCTGGACGCGATCGTCGCGTTCGCCGATGGCGGGATCGCCGAAGTCGACGCACGCCGATCCGACGCGAGCGACATCGATGGGAGCCGCGTGCGGGCCGGCGACTCCGCGGACTCGCCCGCGAGCGCCGTCCCCTGAGCCACCCGTATCAGGGTCAGCGCCAGTTTGCGGCGACCTTGGCCAGCAGGCGTGCGAACTCCGCCTGTTCCTCCGGCGTCAGCGCCGACATCGCGCCGCGCAGAGCCTCACGACGGTCGCCGCGGACACCACGCCCCATCCGCCGCCCCTCGTCGGTGAGCACGATGCGGGTGCGTCGGGCGTCATCCGGATCCGCCTCGCGGCGCAGCCAGCCCCGGTCCACACCCTGCTGCACGAGGCGCGAGGCGCGCGGCTGATCCACCCCGATCGCCTCGCCCATCGCGCTGACGCTGAGCGGACCCGCGGCGAGCGCCTCGAGCATGCGCAGCCGGGCCGGCGCCTCGCCGCGCGGCCCGCCCCAGCGCTCAGCACCCCGCGCGCGCGGATCCCCGTGCGGGCCGCCGTGATCGCCGTGCGGACCGGCGTGCGGCCCACCCCGTCCGCGAAACCCTTCGCCGTGCCGCGGGTCCGCATCATGCAGGCCGTGATGGTGCTCATGGGACAGTCGCGGCCCCCGGCCGCGCAGCATGCCGAGCGCGGCGACGATCGCGTCGAGGGGATCCGGGGTCTCGGCATCGTGGGGCATGCTCCTGATTTTACATGCGACTTGACATGCACCTCAATTGCATGTCACACTGCATGTACATGGCAGATGACATGGACCCGGGATCAGCCCGGGACGCGGGCCGCCGAGAGCGACGGGACCGTCCGTCATCGCCCAGATACCTGAAGGACTTCGTATGAACAACGCAGAAAACGACAACTCCGAGAACAACTCAGAGCACACGCCCTCCGACGGGAGCCGCCCGTTCGGCTTCTGGATCACCGCCGTCGACCGCCTCTCCGCGGCCGCTTTCGCCACCGCCTTCGAAGACGAGGGGATCACCCGCCGCGACTGGCGGATCCTGAACCTCATCGACGGCACCGTCCCCGCCGACCGCGAGCTGCACGGCCCGAAGCTGCGCCGCCTCGCCGCACTCGGCTGGATCCGGCGCACCGATGAGGGCTGGACCCTGACCGGCGAGGGCACTGCCGCCAAGGCGCGCCTGAGCACGGCCGTCGACGAGATCCGCGCCCAGGTCGCCGCTCCGCTCTCCCCGGAGGACTTCGCCGCCATGGCCGCCTCGCTCGAGAAGGTCGCCCGCGGCCTCGGCTGGGCCGAGGGCATGCGCCTTCCCCGTCCCGCTCGCACCCGCGACGGGCGCCGGGGACAGCACGGCCACGCCGAGCACCACGGTCGCCCCGGTCACGGGTTCGCCCACGGCGAACATGGCTTCGGTCCCCGCGAGCACGGATTCGGTCCCCGCGACGGCGAACGCCACGGCCACGGATTCGGTCCCGACCACGACGAGCACCACGGCCACGGCGAACGCCACGACCACCGCGAGCACTGCGACGGTCGCGCCGCCTTCGGCCACGTGCACCGCCGTCACGGCCACGGCCCGTTCCCGCGCGGCGCGTATGGCGCCCCGGCGCACCACGTCCACATCCACCTGCACGACTGATCGCGCCGGCACCCATCGGGCCTCTGACCGCACTCGCGGCAGGGGCCCGATCCTCGTCCCCTCGTCAGGATGAATGCCCCAGATCCGGCGGTTCTGGCGCAGATCGTCCTGATCTGGGGCGACTCGCCTGCTCCCGGGACGGAATACCCGCCGGCCGCACCGGGTTGCGACGATCATGACTCTCCTCGCCGACAGCCGGCCATCGCACGACGTGGCCGTGCCGGGCGCCGTGCGCGAGGACCATGGCCCCATCGAGTCCCTGCTCGCGGCCGTCGACGTGCGGCTGCGCCGTCAGGTGCGGATCGCCCCGGCGCCCGGCGAGATCATCGCGCTCGACCGCGACGCGCTGTCCCTCGTCTACGTCATCGAGGGCTCGGTGCACACGCAGTGCGGCGCCACGCCGGTGTCGCTCGTCGAGGGCGATGCGATCCTCACCCCGGGCCGCCGCACGACCTCCCTGCGCACGGATCCCGGCACGCGGATCCTGATCTCCACCCTCACGCTGGCCGCAAGCGCCCGGCATGTGGCCGAGGCGCTGCCCGACGTCGCGCTGGTCCGCGACTTCGCGCGGCACGAGCCCGCCGCAGCCATGCTCGCCGCGCAGCTCGGGCTCGATCTCACGGACTCTCGGCCCGATGCCGTGGCAACCACGCAGACGAACAGCGCCTTCCGCGACGGCGACGCGGTCGTCTGCCGAATGATGGCGAACACCGTGCTCGTCTCGGTCATCCGCGCCTGGGCCGCGCACGGCTGCGCACCGGCCGGCTGGCCCGCGCGCACGAGCGATCCGTTCCTGGACCGGGTGATCGAGGCGATCCACGCCGCCCCCGGCAACGACTGGAGCGTCGAGGGTCTGGCGAGCGTCGGCGCCATGTCGCGCACGGTGTTCGCCGAGCGCTTCCGCGCCGCGTTCGGCACGTCGCCGGCGAGCTATGTGACGGAGGTCAGGATCCGCGCCGCACAGGACCGGCTCGTGCTCGGCTGCCTGGTCAGCGAGATCTCGCGCGACCTCGGCTACAGCTCGGACGAGGGCTTCAGCCGCGCGTTCCGCCGCCGCACGGGCCAGACCCCGACGGCCTGGCGCCTCGCCCGCACCGCCTGAGCCGCACGCCCCTGCGGGGTCGTTGAGCGAGCAGCGACGAAGGAGCAGCGAGACGAAACGCCGCTTCCCGCGGATGCACGTATGGCAGCCCGCCGCCTCAGGAGTTCAGGCCTGGGCCCGGGCCGCGCTCCGGCTCGAGACGCCGAACAAGACCGCTCCGACGACGAGGATCACGGCGCCGATCGTGTAGACCTGGGCGATGCCGATGCCGTCGACCAGCACGCCCCCGATGCCCGCCGCCGCCATGATCGCGGCCTGGAAGCCCATTACGACCAGGCTGCCGCCCGCCTCGAGCCGATCCGGCATGCGGTGCCCGATCCAGGTGTTCACGATCAGCAGCCACGAGGCGAAGAAGAACCCCCACACGAACGCGACCACGCCGATCGCCCACAAGGATCCCGCCATCGCGTTCATCAGCAGCACGGCGCCGGCGATGACGAGCGGGGTGAGCACGGCGAGCACGCGGTAGCGGCGGTCGACGATGACGCCGATCGCGATGTTCCCGATGAAGCCGCCGACACCGAACAGGGCGAGCAGCAGGATGATCGTGCCCTCGGTGATCGCGGCGCCGCCGTCGTGCACGCGCTCGAGCGCGACGCGGATGTAGGTGTAGGCGAGGAAGTGTCCGAGCACGACCAGCACGTGCCCTGCGATGCCGAGACCGACCCCGCGGCGGCGGAGCGTCTCGAACAGGGTGGACAGCCGCGCCGCCCCCTCGGCGGGGACGCTCGGCAGCAGGATCCGCAGGGCGACGGCGAGCACGGCGCTGGCCGCGGCGGCGATCCCGAACACTCCGCGCCAGTCCACGACCTGGCTGAGCAGCACCCCGACCGGCACGCCCGCGACCGTCGCGAGCGAGACCCCAGCGGACGTGAACATCATCGCGCGTCCGAGCCGCGCGGGCCCCGCGATCCCCGCTGCGACCGTGACCGACATCGACCAGAAGCCGCTCAATGCGCCGCCCAGCAGCACGCGGGCGACGAGCAGCAGGGCCAGGCTCGGAGCGACCGCGACGATCAGGTTCGAGACGGCCGCGCCGATCGCCATCCACACCAGCAGCGAGCGCCGGTCCATCCGCGGCAGCATGAGGCCGATCGTCGGCGCGACGATGAGGCCCGCGAGCGCCGTCACGGTGACCATCTGTCCCGCTTGCCCCGCCGTCACCCCGATCTCGGCGGCGATGTCGGTGAGCAGTCCGCCGGGCAGGAACTCGGCCGTGACGAGCAGGAACGCCGTCGCCATCATGACGAGCAGGGCGCCGTAGTTCAGCCGGCGCGGAGCGGCGGCCGCGATCGTGGGCACGGGGGCGGTGGTGGTCATGGCTCCAGCCTTGCGGATCAGAGTCGTCGGCGCCCGACCGTGCGTCCGGCCGATCCGACCGTTCGTCCGGATCCGACCCTGCCGAGCGTCCGGATCGGACATCGGATTCCCGCGGTCAGGCGACAGCCGCGGGAAGAACAGCAAGCACCGCGGCCGCCGAGAACGGCCAAGCGTGACTGCCCACGAGCACCGCGATCAGCACGATCGCGCCCACCAGCAGAACGGCGAGGATCAGGAAGATCACGACGATCAGGCCGAAGTATCCCCCGGATCCGCCTTCGGGCGCGAGCGGTGCGGGTGGCGCGAGCGGCGCGGGCGCGGGGCCGGGCCTCTCGGGAGCCAGCGGAACCAGGGGCGGAGGCGTCGACGGGGACGGATCCTCAGCGGAGGGAGACTCGACCGACGAGGGGGGTTCCGCCAGCTCCTCCGGCGTGGCGAGCAGCTCGGCCAGACGCGCGTCGTCCTCGGCCGGTGCGATCTGCGGGTCGGCGAGGAGGTCGGCGAGGCCTTCGCTCTGCACGGGCACGGGCACGGGTGCGAGCTCGAGGTCGTCGGGCGACAGCACAGGATCTGCACCCACGGACTCCGCAGGACTCGGCGTCTCGACGTCGGCCGCCTGTGGGGGCGCGGACCGCTTGTCCTCAGAGGGATCGTTCTGGTCCGCGCTCATGTCAGCCTCCGGTGGATCCCGCGTCGGTCACGCCGACGTCGGTGAGATGGAAGTTCTGGAAGGATCGCGAGGCGGTCGGCCCGCGCTGGCCCTGATAGCGGTTGCCGTAGGGGCCGGATCCGTACGGGTTCTCAGCCGGCGAGCTCAGCTGGAAGAAGCACAGCTGGCCGATCTTCATGCCGGGCCAGAGCTTGATCGGCAGGGTCGCCACGTTCGCCAGCTCGAGGGTCACGTGCCCGGTGAAGCCGGGGTCGATGAAGCCGGCTGTGGAGTGCGTGATCAGGCCGAGGCGACCGAGCGAGGACTTGCCCTCGAGGCGTGCGGCGACGTCGTCCGCGAGCGACACCTGCTCGAAGGTCGCACCCAGGGCGAACTCTCCCGGGTGCAGGATGAACGGCTCCTCCGGGGCGACCTCGATCATCCGGGTCAACTCCGGCTGATCCGCCGAGGGATCGATGAACGGGTACTTGTGGTTGTCGAACAGCCGGAAGTAGCGGTCCAGCCGCACGTCGATGCTCGACGGCTGGATCATCGACGGTTCGAGCGGTTCCAGCCCGATCCGTCCCGTGTCGAGCCCCGCCCGGATGTCCCTGTCGCTCAGCAGCACAGGTTCAGCCTAGTTGCTGAGGATCGGGCGGGCCCGCGAGTCGATGATCAAGCGCGCTCCGGTGCATCGTCGTCCATCGCAAGAAGATAACGGCGATTCTTGCTTGTCGGTGATGCGGTCGCGATGATCCACCCGTCACTGACGAGTCCTCGCAGGACCTTGCGAAGTGCGCCGACCGCGCGTCCCGATGCCTCCGCGATTTCGTGAATGGTCCTAGGGTCAGTCTTGGAGAGCACCCGGAAGATCTCGAAGTCCCGGGAAGCCGGCAACGGCGCACCCTCGGCGAGGACGAACGTCTCATCATGCGTCATCCGAAGCACTCCTTCCCGTCGCAATGCCCGCAGAGTTTCCCGCGCCTCGTCTGAATCGATCCTCAGCGCATCCCGAAGCCCAGCGACCGATACCTCCCCTTCGCGTCGAGCCAGGAGAAGCGCTGTGTCCTCTCGCGCATCCAGATCCCGATCGACCAAGCCCCGAAGCCATTCGCGGTGCTCGGGGATCTCAGCGCCATGGCGCCAGAGGGTGACTCGTACCTGATCGGGGGTTGCGACGTAATGCGGCCGTTGCAGAGCATGTGCTTCCATCTCGGAGTTCATCATGCGGACCCCTCCGCCTTGCCCCTCGACAGTGAATCGCCCGGCGCCCCGAACAGCAATCTGCTGCATCAGCGGCATGAGCGTGAGATTTCGGCAACGAGAGGTCCCGTCATCGAGGTTCTCCAGCGTCTTGCCTCCCCACAGGCCTCCCGGATTCGTGATCTCGATTCGGTCACTGAAGACATCCACCGTGACCGGTTGCCCCGTGAAGACAGCCGCATACTCCCTATGCAGCACCGCGTTGGCAATAGCTTCCCTGAGTACCTCAGTGGGAATCTCGGGCACCTCACTCCGACCCGCTCCCTCAACGATCGAGTAGGTGCGCAGATTGCGAAGAACGACATTGATCGCTTCATCGATCGAATCGGCGACCGGTCCCACGCACTCGCGGCGGTCTATGAATCGCGTCGCCACGCCCGGTAGCGACTTCTCCCTTCCCAGATGCACGGCGACATCGATCAGAAGACGTGGCAGAAATTGCTGTGGATAGACGCCCGCGGTCAACAACCCGGCGAGCCTGATCCTGCCTTGTTTGTCGACGATATTGAGGCGGCTGAGTTTCTCCCTTCGCGTGGATGTTCCATAAAGGGCTTTGGAGGACGCCATCCGCGTGAGCAGAGCTTCGATGATCTCCGGATCGAGGTCCGACTCATCTGCGTCAGGAACCGGTTCGCCGTCGGCTTTGGACGGTGTCAACGCGTGCTGCATCTCGAAGACCTCTGCCGGGCTGAGCCTGATGTTCTTGTCATCGACCCTGCGAAAAGCGCCACTGGGCAATCCTTTGGCAGTCACAAAGCAGGGCTTCAGTCCGACGGGATTCTCCGTGATCACGATGACCAGCACTTCCCCGTCATCGATGATGTCCCGACGAAGGGCATACGACGGCGGATTCGTGAGGCGCACGCCGCTCCCTCCTCCGTCTCCGATTCCTTCCACGAACTGATCGCGCACGCGATCGAGAGCGAATTGTTCTACGGGGAGGAAGCCCGCTTCCTCCGAGAGCCCGAGGATGATCGTTCCTCCCGCCGTGTTTGCGAAGGCGCTGACCGTATCCCAGATATCCGTCGTGAGGCTCTTCGCGCTCGACTTCACTTCAACGAGTGCGTCGTCAGTGCCCTGGCGACGCAGTCGGGCCACGGTCACTTGCAGTAGATCATCCGCCACCGTCACTCCTCCTTCACTGACCGTCACTATCCGTCAGTGACTCGACATTACCGTCACTGACGGCCAAGCCGCTCCACTGACGGCCATGCCGCTCCACTGATGGTCAGAGCTGAGGATCGGGCGGGCCCGCGAGTCCGAGACGATGGGCGAGGATCACGGCGTGCACCCGGTCGCGGGCGTCGAGCTTGGCGAGCACCCGCCCCACATGCGTCTTCACCGTCGATTCGCTGAGGAAGAAGCGCTCCGCGATCTCGCCGTTCGTCAGCCCCGCGGCGATCGCGAGGAAGACGTCGCGCTCGCGGTCGGTGAGCGCGGCGGTCGGGTCGTCCCCGCCGGGCGCTCCGGAGGTCGCCGACTCGCGCAGCAGCTGGGGCGCGACCCGGTCGAGCAGCGCCCGGGTGATCCGGGGCGCGAGGGCGCCGTCTCCCCGATGCACCGCGCGCACGGCGGCGATCAGCTCTTCGCGTTGCGCGTCCTTGAGCAGGAATCCGCTCGCGCCGGCCCGGATCGCGCCGAACGCGTACTCGTCGAGGTCGAACGTCGTCAGCACGAGCACCCGGGTGCCGGGGTGGGCGCGCACGATCGCCTCCGTCGCAGCGATCCCGTCCACGCCGGGCATCCGCACGTCCATGAGCACCACGTCCGGACGCAGCGTCGCCGCCCGCTCGATCGCCGCGGCGCCGTCGCCGGCCTCCCCCACCACGACGAGATCGGGCTCGGCCTCGAGCACGAGCCGGAAGCCGACGCGGATCAGCTCCTGATCGTCGACGAGCAGCACGCGGATCGGTTCCGTCATCGCAGGGCCTCCTCGATCCGGGCGAGGGAATCCGTTCCGGCTGCGGTCGCGGCGGCGCCCGCGGTCGCCCCCTCCGGGGCCGACGGAGCCGGCGCGGCGCCGGCGCGCGGCAGCTCGGCCCGCAGCATCCATCGCCCGCGTCCGGCCGGCGCCGACACGACCATGCCGCCGAGCAGCGTCGCCCGCTCGACCAGCCCGCGCAGGCCGAAGCCGCCCGAGGACGCGGCCCCGGATGCGGCGGATCCGGATCCTGTTCCGCTCACCCCGTCGTTCACGATCTCGATTACGATCGGATCCGCGTCGTGGTCGATGCGCACGTCGATGAGGCTCGCGTGCGCGGCATGCCGCATCGCGTTGGTGACGCCCTCCTGCACGATCCGGCCGATCGCGAAGCGCAGCGCAGGTGCGACCTCGGCGTCGCCGCGCACCGCGAGCGTCGCGTCGAAGCCGGCCCGCTGCGCTTCGGCGACGGTTTCCGCAGGGCTCGCGGCGACCAGCGGGGCGAGCGGCGCGTCGGCAGCGCCGTCCCGGAGCACACCCAGCATCGAGCGCATCTCGGTGAGGGCGTCGCGCGCGGTCGCCGCGGCCGCCGTCGATGCGGCCCTGGCCCGGCCGCGGTCGGGCGTCGCGGCCGCGCCTTCCGACAGGGCGACGACCACGGTCAGCGAGTGCGAGACGATGTCGTGCATCTCGCGGGCGATGCGATCCCGCTCGGCGGCGGCAGCCAGCTGCGCATGCTGGTCGCGCTCGACGAGCAGCTGCCGGGAGCGGTCGATGACCGCCTCCAGATAGCGCTTGCGGTTGCCGACGTTGATGCCGATGAGAGCGCCGATGAGACCGAGCACGAGGTTGCCGATCACGGCGTTGATCGCGACCGCGAACGAGATCGCACCGCTCGCCGAGAGCGTGAACGACAGCACGCTCAGCCCGCCCAGCCCGATCCCGGATCCGATCCAGCAGGCCCGAACAGACCGATAGACCGCCAGCGAATAGGTGGCGATGAGCACGAGCGATCCGCCGACGACCGTGGTGCCCTGCAGCAGATAGGAGGCCGCTGCCACCCAGGCCGCGACGAAGACGACGATCGGCCAGCGTCGTCGCTTCAGCAGCAGTGCGCTGCCGGCGAGCACGGCGAGCGGCGTCAGGAACGCCGTGGCCGGCCGCGGGTCGCCACCGATCGTTCCCGGCGTCGAGAGCGCGAGGAAGATGAGCGCGATGAGGATGTCGGTGAACAGCGGATGCCGCGCCCAGAACCGCCGGATCACGCCAGGCGGACGCGGCAGCCGCAGCTCCTCGTCCGCCGGGACGGATCCCGGGGACAAGTCGCTGCGGCTGAGCGAGGTCGACATGCTCACGACCCTACGCGGGCGGGCGCGGAGCGGCGGGCGATCAGGCGTCCCGCGTGCGCAGCACGGCCCAAGCGCCGAGCATCCCGGCGACGACCCACAGACCGAGCGTGAGGAAGGCGACGGGGGCACTGAGGGGTGCGCTGTCGTGCGGCGAGATCGCGTACTGCGCGGCGGAGAGCGGCAGGTAATTGCTCGCGTCCAGGATCCACTTCCAGCTCTTCCCGGCCATCGAGAACATGCTCGCGACGATCGGCAGCACGAACAGCAGCCCGACGGTCGCCGCGATCGCGCCCGCGCCGGAGCGCAGCACGTAGCCGAACGAGACCCCGATCAGCGCGCACACGGCCATCGCGAGCGACGCGGCGAGCAGCGGCACGATCGTCGCCGACGGCGTGCCCCAGTCCAGCGCCATGTCCTTTCCGGCGAGGACCGGCGACACGATGAAGGCGGCGGCGAAGAAGATCACGAGCGACGCCACGAACAGGAACACCGCCAGCACGATGGCCTTCGCGGCGAGTACGCGTCCGCGCACCGGGTCGGCGGTGAGTGTCGAGCGGATCATGCCCGTGGAGTACTCCCCCGTCACAGCGATCGCGCCGAGGATCCCGGCGAGCAGAGCCGTGAACTGGATCGGTGAGACGACCGCGAAGATGCCCTCGAACCCCGAGGTCCCTGAGGGGACCGACGAGGCGATGAGCACCGCGATCCCGATGGTGAGCAGTGCGGTGATCCCGATCGACCACCACGTGGAGCGCAGGGTCGCGAGCTTGATCCACTCGCTGCGCAGCGTGCGCGGCAGGGTGAGCGCGAACCGGGTGGCCGGGACGTGCGTGGCGCGGGTGGGATGGGTGGTGACGGTCATGCCACGACCTCCTCGAGCGGCGCGCCGTCGGCGGGGACGGCGCGGGTGCGGTATTCGACGGCCTCGCCCGTGAGCGCGAGATAGGCGTCTTCGAGCGACCCGCTGGTCGGCGTGAGCTCGTGCAGCGGGATGCCGCGGTCGGCGGCGAGATCGCCGATACGCCAGGCCTCGAGGCCGGCGATGTCGAGCGTGTCGGGGCTGGTCGAGACGACCTCGATATCACGTCCGGAGACGAGGGCGGCGAGCTCGGCGGCCCGAGGGCTGCGCACGTGCACGCGGGCCGTGGTCCAGGCCCGCACGAGCTCGGGGAGGGCGGCGTCCGCGAGGACCTTGCCCCGGCCGAGCACGATCACGTGATCGGCGGTCTGCGCCATCTCGCTCATCAGGTGGCTCGAGAGCAGCACCGTGCGCCCCTCGGATGCCGCGTGCCGCACGAACTGGCGCACCCAGCGCACGCCCTCCGGGTCGAGGCCGTTCACCGGCTCGTCCAGGATCAGCGTGTGCGGGTCGCCGAGCAGTGCGGCGGCGATGCCGAGCCGCTGCCCCATGCCCAGGGAGAACTTGCCCGCGCGCTTGCGGGAGACGGATCCGATGCCCGCGATCTCGATGACCTCGTCGACGCGCGCCGACGGCAGGCCGTGCGTCGCGGCGAGCGCACGCAGGTGGTTGCGGGCCGAGCGGCCGGTGTGCACCGCCTTCGCGTCGAGCAGCACGCCCACCTCGGTGAGGGGCGCGCGGAGGCGGCGGTAGTCCTGCCCGTTGACGGTGACCCGGCCCGCGCTCGGGCGGTCCAGCCCCACGATCATGCGCATCGTGGTCGACTTGCCCGCGCCGTTCGGCCCGAGGAAGCCCGTGACCGTGCCGGGGCGGACCGTGAACGACACATCGTCGACGGCCGCCTTGTCGCCGTATCGCTTGCTGAGTCCCTCTGCTGTGATCATGCCTTCGACGCTAGGGCGCAGGGTGCGGGCGGCGCGTCCCCCGCGAGGATGACTTCGGCGAGGGGCGTGGTACTGGGGTGCCATGTGGGTGGGGGGCGGCGGGTGGGCGGGGGGCTCGCGCGCAACAGGCACGCGCACGTTTGTTATGCTGGCCAGGCGTCTTCGACGCACGGGGCTGTAGTTCAATGGCAGAACTTCTGCTTCCCAAGCAGATAGCGCGGGTTCGATTCCCGTCAGCCCCTCCACTTGTTCCGCTGTCGAATCGCCACGATTCTCGATGCTGAGGCGCGCCGGTCCCCCTGCTCGAGCACCTCGTGGTCGAGACGACGTCGACCTGGGACTCTCCTTCCGTGTATCAGGAGGCTCTCGTGAGCTCTCTTTGAGAGGTGTAGGTCACACCTCGATCAATGGAGAACATCATGGACGTCTCGGAAGCCCGACTTCGTTTCTTTGCCCAGCAGAATCAGTACATCTGGGAGATCATCGGCGGCGGACCGCTCGGGTGGAATGCCCTGAACCCACAGCCGCTTCCTCCCCAGGCGATCGGCGCAGCGTTCGTCTCGATTCTGGCCGAGCGGGCTTCGATCGCCGGCAGCTTCTCGCAGTTCGCGGATGAGGTCGACGTCTGGTGCCTGACCGGGCATCCGCGCCACATTCCGAAGCCCAAGGGGACGGGCCCGGATCCGCTGCCGTGGCAGGTCTTCCTGGGCGCCGCGGTCGCGGCCGTCGAACTGGCCCACGGGCTCGAGGCCGAGGACGCCGAACAGGTCGGCGGCGCGGCACAGCAGCTCTTCCGGCAGGCCCAACAGATGGACTCCTCAATGTGATGTCGAGGGCCTGTTTTCGTGAATCGCTGCTGAGCTGCTGATCGCGGCCATCCTCGTCGCGTTCATTCCGGCCGCGAAGAAGTCCCCCGCCACGGCGGCCACCGCGACATCCGCATCCGCCGACGACGACACCGCGTCGGCCGCGAGCGGCCCCGAGCCTGAACTCGTCGGCGCGACCGATCCGCGGTGACCAGGGCCGCCATACTGGCCTGATGACACCGACCGACTACCGCGCGCACTTCGGCTTCGACATCACGTTCGCGAACGGCGGCGGGATGCACGGCGAGGGCTTCCGTCTCGATCTGCCCGCCGCCGATCTCGACGCCGATGCGATCGGCCTGCTCCTCATCCGGCACCTCGGCCTCGCGCTCGTCGAGTCGGTTGTGCTGAACGACCTCGAGATCGTCGCGGAGCAGCACCGCGGCAGCCGTGGCGTCGAGGCGTCCACGGCCGCAACCGGGCGCCGCATCGTCGACCTGTCCCACCCGATCCACGCGGGCCTCATCACCTATCCCGGCCTGCCCGCGCCGACGATCACGCCGTTCCTCACCCGGGAGGACTCGCGCGCGAAATACGCGCCCGGCACCGAGTTCGCGATGGACGTCATCACGATGATCGGCAACACCGGAACCTACGTCGACTCGCCGTTCCACCGCTATGCCGAGGGCGGAGACCTGTCGTCGATCCCGCTCGAGAAGCTCGTCGACCTGCCCGCCGAGGTCTTCCACCTCACCGACTCCTGGTCGGCCGACGAGCGTGGGATAGCCTCCAGGACCCTGGCGGACCGGGATCTGCGCGGTGCGGCAGTGCTGCTGCACACCGGCTGGGATCGCCTGTTCGGCACCCCGGAGTACGGGCACGGCGCCCCGTTCCTCACCGGCGACGCGGCACAGTTCCTCGTCGACGCGGGCGTCGCGCTCGTGGGCATCGACTCGCTCAACATCGACGACACCGAGTCCGGCGGCGAGCGCCCCGCACACTCGATCCTGCTCGCCGCGGGGATTCCGGTGGTCGAGCACCTCGCGCATCTGGACACCCTGCCGTCCCGCGGCGCGCGATTCACCGCCGCTCCCCCGGCGGTGGCCGGGTTCGGGACGTTCCCCGTACGGGCGCACGCGATCGTCTGAGCCGCGATGTCGGGGGCCCCAGGTAGCGTGTGACTCATGCCGTCACAGCCCGTCGTCACCCTCCGTGCCCGCACCGCAGCGGATCTGGACGCCCTGTATGCGATCGCCGCAGACCTGGACACCTGGGAGGAGCGCAATCCCGGCAGGCCCGCCGTCCCCACGCGAGAGGCGTTCGAGGCGCGGCTCGCCGAGCGCGACGCCACCCGGAGCGGGAACCTCGGCTTCGTGATCGACGTGGACGGCGAGACCGTCGGCACTGTGGGCCTGTTCGACATCGACGAGCTCTCCCGGCACGCGGAGGTCGGGATCGCGCTGAGCCCTGCCGTGCGCGGCAGGGGCATCGGGACCGATGCCATCCGGCAGATCGTGGAGTTCGCGTTCGTGCGCGCCAACCTGCGCCGCGTGCACCTCGAGGTGATCTCGTCCAACGCGGCAGCGATCCGGGTCTACGAGAAGGCGGGCTTCATCGTCGAGGGGCGCCAGCGCGAGCACGCCTGGGTGCGCGGCGGCTACGAGGACATCGTCCGCATGGGGCTGCTCCGGTCGGAATGGAGCGCCGGTCGAGGATCCTCAACCCCGGCGAGCATTGGCGACGGGACGATCGGCGTCTAGCTGCCCGGACGGCGTAGCGTCGGACCAGACGATCGAAGGGGATCCGCATGGCGACGCACACCGTGACCAACCAGGCGCCACCGCGCGAGGACGTGGACGAGTACGCGCTCGACCTGCCGCTGGTCGAGGGCGTCCGCCGGCACGGCGCAGCGTGGGCCGAGCCCGCGCTGACGGCGACCGGGCGGCTGGTCGGCTCCGCCGGGTTCCAGCACGACGCCGAGCTCGCGAACGTGCACGAACCCGAACTCGTCGCCTTCGACCGCTGGGGCCGCCGGATCGACGAGGTCGAATACCATCCGTCGTATCACCGGGTCATCGTGGCCGCGGTGGCGGCCGGTGCGCACACCTCGGCATGGGCGGATCCACGGCCTGGCGCCCAGGTGGCACGCGCCGCGCAGTTCCTGCTGTTCGCGCAGGTCGAGCCGGGGCACGCCTGTCCGGTCTCGATGACCCACGCGGTCGTCCCCGCGCTGCAGCAATACGCACCCGCCGACCTGCGGGACGAGTGGATCCCCCGGCTGCTGGCCCGCGACTACTCCCCCGCTCTCGTCCCCGGCAAGACCTCGGCGCTGTTCGGCATGGCGATGACCGAGAAGCAGGGCGGATCCGACGTGCGCGCGAACCGGACGACCGCGGCTCCGGCGGGAGACGGATCCTGGATCCTCACCGGGCACAAGTGGTTCTGCTCGGCACCGATGTCAGACGGCTTCCTCGTGCTCGCGCAGGCGCCCGCCGGCCTCAGCTGCTTCCTGGTGCCGCGGGTGCTGCCGGACGGATCCCGCAACCCGTTCCTCATCCAGCGTCTCAAGGACAAGCTCGGCAACCGCGCGAACGCGTCGAGCGAGGTGGAGTTCGACGGGACGATCGGATGGCTCGTGGGCGAGGAGGGTCGCGGTGTCCGCACGATCATCGAGATGGTCAATCAGACGCGTCTCGATTGCATGCTGGGCACGGCCGCGGGGATGCGGCAGGCGACGGCCGAGGCGATCTGGCACGCGCAGCACCGGTCGGCGTTCGGCGCGCTCCTGGTGGCCCAGCCGGCGATGACTCAGGTGCTCGCCGATCTCGCGGTCGAGACCGAGGCCGCGATCGCCGCCTCGCTGCGGGTCGCCGCGGCCTACGAATCCGACGCGCCTGCCGACGATGAGCCGTTCCGCCGGCTGGCGACGGCGGTGCTGAAATACTGGATCTGCAAGCGCGGGCCCGGCCACGCGTACGAGGCGCTGGAGTGCCTGGGCGGCAACGGCTACACCGAGGCCTTCCCGCTCGCGCGGCGCTACCGGGAGCAGCCCGTGATGGCGGTGTGGGAGGGATCCGGCAACGTCATCGCGCTCGACGTGCTGCGCGCGATCGCCCGCGAGCCCGAGACGGCGGATGCCCTGCTCGCGGAGGTGCGCCTGGCCGCTGGCGCGGATGCGCGCCTCGACGCGCACGTCACCGCCACGGAGCAGCTGCTCCGTGCGGCGCAGCGCGATCCCGCCTCCGCCGAGGCGCAGGCCGGGGCGCGCCGGCTCACCGAGGCGCTCGCGGTGGCGCTGCAGGGATCCCTGCTGATCCGGCACGCTCCGGCCGCGTTCGCCGACGCGTTCGCAGCGTCGCGGCTGGGCGATGCGCGCGGGTTCCTCTACGGATCCGCACCGGTGTCGGCCGCGCAGGAGATCGTGGCCCGCCACGCCGGGGACGCCGGCCGACGGTAACCTCGAGGGCATGGCTCCGGATCGACGGCTCGTGGCACTGCTCGGCGAATGGACGGGGACGGAGGAGCTGTTCGCGACCGCGTGGACCCAGGCCGGCACCGCCCGCGGCGCGCTCACGGTCGAACCCGGACCGGACGGGATCCTGCTGGACTACGTCTCGCAGAATGATCAGGGTCACCTCGTCGCGCACGGCGTCGTCGCCGGCGCCGGTTTCTGGTGGTTCGACACGTACGGTTTCACCCCCACGACGCCCGGCTCGGCGAGCTGGCACGGCGACGTCCTCGTCCTGGACCGTCGCTCGGACCGGGGTCGCACGGTAATGCGCCTGCGCGCGGACGGCGAACGGCTCGCGCTCGAACTCGACACCGCGGTTCCGGCGGATGCGGATCCGCTCCCGCTCGTCCGCGGCACGTACACGCGCCAGCCGTCCCCGGCCTGAGGCCGAGAAACCAGATCCTGCATGAGACACCAGTTCTGAGGTGGTGTCTCATGCAGGAAGTGGTTTCTCGCGGGACGCCCTGACGACCGACGGGCTAAGTCCAACGGGCCGCGTCAGCGGCAGCCGCCGCCCTGGCCGTTGTGGTTGCCGTTGTTGCCCGCGCAGTAGGCCGGCTGAACGACCGTGCCGTTCGCCGGATCCAGGGTCAGGTTCGCATCCTTGCGCACGTGCGAGAAGTCGAACATGCCGCCGAGCGATCCGGCAACGGCGTCCAGGGATCCGTCGCCGAGGCGCCCGAGACCCCAGTTGTCCTCGATGAAGCGTGAGATCGACGACTGCTGCGTCACCGTGTGGTCGACGAAATTCTTCTTCGCGAACGGCGAGACGACCAGCAGCGGCTGACGAGGGCCGGGGCCGCAGCGGTCGGCGTAGCCGCCCAGGATGGGCGTGCCCGCCGCGGCCGCGTCGAGGCACCAGGCCGCGTCGTTCTGCGGGTCGTTCGAGGCGTTCGTGACGGTCGCGGCGACGTGGTCGTACCAGCCGTCGGAGTCGTCGTAGGCGAGCACGATCGCCGTGGAATCCCAGTTCTTCGACTTCTGGATGGCGTTGATCTGGTTCACGACGAAGGCCTGCTCATCGATCGGGTCGGAGTACGAGGCGTGCCCGTCCTGGTAGTTCGGAGCCTTGAGGTAGGAGACCGCCGGCATGTTGTCGCTGTTCACGACCCGGTCGAACGCGGTGATGTCGTACTGGTGGTTCGCCTGCCCGGCGTGCCCGATCTCGGCGTCGGAGGCCGGCGCGAGGTGGTGCGGGTTGGCCGTCGAGGCGAAGTACTGGAACGGCTCGTGGTGGGGGTTGTAGTCGGTCGACGAGATGCCCGCGATGTTCGTGTGCGTCGTGGTGCACTGCGCGTAGTCGACGCCGTTGATCGTCTTCGTCGACTGCGGCGTGAACCCGCCCTGGAACCAGCCCCACGACACGTTCTTCGCGGTGAGCAGGTCGCCGATGTTGCGGCCCTGCATCGCGGCGAGCGCGTAGGTCTTGGCGTGGCTGTTGTCGGAGCAGTCGTCGAAAGCGGGATCCGGATCCTCGGTCATGGTGCCGACGCCCTGTGCGTTCGGGCTCTTCACGGTGTACGCGTCCGGGGTCGCGGTCTGCTTCCCGGTGAACGGGTCGACGCTGATCACGCCGTGCGTCTGCCCGGAGACGAGGTTGATGGCACCGGGGCTGGACGGGCCGAACGTGTCGGAGAAGCTGCTGTCGCTGAGCGCGTAGTGCTGCGCGTAGTTCCACAGCCCCGTGACGGTGTTGCCGTCGTAGTAGTCCATGGTCATGCCGGGGGTCGCGTAGCGCGGGTCGCCCGCCGCGCCGCAGGTGTCGGTGCTGGTGTTCTCGACGAACTTGTCCATCGCGCCGCCGTTGTAGGCCTTCTGCTCGGCGAGGTACTCGTGGTCCTGATCGCACGTGACCGCCTGGCCGGGCGTGAGCCGCGTCGGCTGCGACGAGTTCGGGTTGTTCGGCGCCAGCAGCCCCGCGTTCGCGAGCGTGCCGATGTCGGCGGGCGTGTTCGCCGCGGCGGTGAACGTCGCGGCCGCGGCCCCCGTGCCCTGCACCGTCTCGCCGGCGATGTTGGCGGCGTTCGGGTAGGTGGCGAAGTAGTGGTCGAACGAGACGTTCTCGCCGAAGATCACCACGACGTGCTTGATCGGGGTGGACGTGTCGGAGGCCGGTGCCGTGTGCGCGGAAGCGGATCCGATGGGGAGTGCGCCGGCAGCACCGCCGGCAGCCGCGGCGAGCACGAGAGCGCCGAGCGCTCCCGCCGTGCCAAGTCGGGACAAGGACATCGAGCAACCCTTTCGTCAGAGGAAGGGCCCGGTGCTGTGGGTCGTGATGCCACCCGTCATCGGTCCCGCATCGACGTTAGGCCGTCGAGCGCTCCAGCAGAAGAGGACGCGAAAGATTTCCCGCGCTGTTCACCGGATCCGCCTCACGCGGTCCATCCGGCGCAGCACGAGCGGGGCCGCGACCCCGTGCAGCAGGATGCTGCCCACCACGGTGACGACCATGATCAGCAGGACGGTGTTCGCCTCCACGGTGTCCACGCCCAGCGCGTTGTACGCGAGCAAGCCGAACACGATCGTCGCGGTGCCGCGCGGGCCGAGCAGGCCGATCTTCACGCGATCCGCCCGGCTCACCGTGCTGCCCATGAGCGACAAGTACACCGGTCCCAGCCGCAGCAGGGTGAGCGCGAGCAGGACGAGCACCAGCACCCGCCAGTCGAAGGAGGTGGTGAACGCGAGCAGCGCCGCCCCGCCCAGCATGTACCAGACGAAGTTCGCGGTGAGGGTGCCGACCTCCTCGACGAGCAGCAGCTCCTCGTGCGGGATCACCCGCACCGCCATACCGCGCGTGCGCGTCACGCGGTAGATGAGCCCGGCGACGAAGGCCGCGACGAACCCGTTCGCCTCGATCGCCGGAATCGTCGCGATCCCGAAGGCGATGAGCGGGAGCAGCAGCATGGCGTAGCGTGCGCCGCCCTCGCTCGCGACCCCGCGGTCGCGTGCGACCCGCAGCGCCAGTCCGATGAGCCCGCCCAGCACGACCCCGATCACGATCGCCGCGAGCGTGGCGGGCACGGCATTGACGAACGCCTCGACCATCTTCTCGGCGTTGTGGCCGAAGTCCTTCTCATCCACCGTGAGGGTGTCGGCGCCCGACTCGATGTACTTGCGCACGAGCGGTGCGAGCACCACGGCGACCGGCAGCGCCATGCCGAAGATCGGCGAGATGAGACCGTCGTTGTAGCCGCTCTCCACGTTCAGGATCGCGCGCATCCGCTCGGGCAGGAGCTTCGAGCGCAGCAGCCGGGTGGCGGGGGCGAAGTCGGTCGGCATGATCACGCACGCGATCACGACGATCACTACGAACGACTCCGGGACCAGCAGGGCGCTGACGATCGCCGTGAGGATGAGCGACAGCGGCAGGGCGATGAGCACGAGCCGGGCGGTGACCCTGCCCTCGCCGCCGAAGAGCCCGCCGCGCACCTCGGTGGCGTCCGCGAACAGCAGGATCGAGAGGATCACCTCGACGACCTTCTCGGTGAACGGGGAATCGAGCGCCGACGCGTAGGTCGGCAGGTCCCACACCGTGGTCGCCGCGCCGAGCACGAGCAGCATCGCCGGCCCCGCCACGCCCCAGCGCTCGAAGCGGTGCGACACCAGCGACCACAGCAGCACGGCGACCAGGCCGAAGAGCACGAGCGTGGGCATCCGATTCCTTCCGTGTGCGACTGCGTGTGCGACGAGGTGAGACTATCGCGCCCGCGGGCTGCGCCTCGCGGCTTCCGCCCGTGCCGTGGCCACGGCGACCTCGATCAGCTCCCGGCCGACGGCGGACAGGTCGCGGGGGGAGCCGCGCCACAGCGCCGTGATCGGCCGGGTCACGGGATCCCCGACGAGGCGGACCGCGCGGAGCCGCCCGAGCCGGATGTCGTCGGCGGCCTCGCGTCGCGACATCACGGCGGCGCCCAGCCCGTTCGCGACGGCGGAGCGCACGGCGGCCGAGGTCGGCAGCACGACCGCCGGCTCTGCGGCGTCGCGGCCGAGCCGGCGACGCACCTCGTCCTCCCAGGCCCGGCGGGTGCCGCTGCCCTGCTCCCGGGCGACGAGCGGTTCCGCCGCCGCGACCTCGAAGGCGATCGGGCCGCTCTGGCCCCAGACATGCTCCGGTGCGATCACGATCACGAGTTCGTCCTGGCCCACGGTGGTGGTGCCGAGATCCGCGGGCACCTCGGACGATTCGATGAACGCGAGATCCGCGCGTCCGTCGCGCACCCGCATCTCGGCGTCCGTGCTGTTGCCCGAGAGCAGCTGCACCGCGGTCGGCGTGTGCCCGGCGTCGACCTGGCGCCGGCGCAGTCCGACCAGCCAGAGCGGCAGCATGTGCGCTGACACGGTCTGGCTCGCCGCGACGGTCAGCCGCGCCGTGCTCTCCCCGCGCAGCGTGCGGGTCGCCGCGCGGAAGCGCCCCGCCGCGGCCAGCACGTCGTCCGCCCACGAGGCGACCACCTCGCCTTCGAGCGTCGGCTGCGTGCCCGACGGGGAGCGGTGGAACAGCGACAGACCGAGCTGGCGTTCCACCGCGCGCAGCCGGGCCGAGGCCGCCTGTTGCGTCACGCCGGTCTCCCTGGCCCCGCCCGAGATCGACCCGGTGCGCACGACGGCGACCAGGAGCTCGAGGGATCCGATGTCCGGCATCGTTCCGTCTGCCATGACGTTGCCTACAATCTCTGCCTGTACCCTCATCGACGATAGCGGGATACCGGCGCGGCCGCACCCCGAGGAGGCTGAATGCATGATGTTCCGCCCCGCCCGCACGCTCCCGTCCCGCCTCGCGCTGCGCGGTGTCGAGGTGCTGCCGGGGCTGGGGCTCACCGTCCCGATCGCCCTCGTCGCCACGGTGATCGGGACCCTGGTGCCGGTGCTCGGATCCGCGCTGCCGGCGATCGTGATCGGCGTCGTCGTTGCGGTGATCCGCCGCCCGACCGCACGGTTCCAGCCGGGCGTCGAGTACTCGGGGAAGTTCCTGCTGCAGCTCGCCGTCGTGCTGCTGGGGGCGCAGCTCTCGCTCGGCGCGATCCTCCAGGTCGGCGCGGAGTCTCTGCCGGTGATGCTCTCGACCCTCACGGTATGCCTGATCGGCACCTGGCTGATCGGGCGGGCGCTGCGGATCCCGTCCCGGCTGCGCACCCTGATCGGCGTCGGGACGGGCATCTGCGGCGCCTCCGCGATCGCCGCGGTCGCGCCGGTGATCGGAGCGCTGAGCGCCGAGGTGTCCTACGCGGTGTCGACGATCTTCACGTTCAACATCCTCGCGGTGCTGCTGTTCCCGCTGCTCGGCCACGCGCTGGGGATGGATCCGCACACCTTCGGCCTGCTCGCCGGCACCGCCGTCAACGACACCAGCTCGGTGGTGGCCACGGCGAGCGTCTTCGGCGCCTCGGCGCTGGGGTTCGCCGTCGTTGTCAAGCTGGTGCGCACGCTCATGATCATCCCGATCTCGGTCGGGCTGAGTGTGATCGAGTCGCGGCGCGCGGTCGACGGTCGCCGGATGACGGCGCGCGGCGCGCTCGGCCTCGTGCCCTGGTTCCTGATCGGGTTCCTCGGCGTCGCGGTGTTCGGATCCCTCGGCGCGATCCCGGCCGGCCCGCGCGACGCGATGGTGCACGCGAGCGGGTTCCTCATCGCCACGGCGATGGCGGGGATCGGGCTGTCCACGGACGTCGCAGCCCTGCGCCGCGCCGGCTGGCGCCCGCTCGCGCTCGGCGCGATCCTGTGGATCCTGGTCACCGCCACCGCCCTCGCCGTGATCACCCTGACCTCCGTCTGGGGTCGTTGAGCGAGGACGCCGAGGGGGCCGGATCCCTTTACAACCAGCCGCGCTTCTTGAACACGAGGTACAGCACCCCGGCGCCGCCCACCATCAGCCCGATCGCCATCGGATAGCCGAACGGCCAGGCCAGCTCGGGGATCACGTGGAAGTTCATGCCGTAGATACCGGCGACGATGGTCGGCGCGAAGAAGATGGCGGCCCAGCTGGAGATCTTCTTGACCTCTTCGCCCTGCCGGATGCTCTCCTCGGTCATCCGGCGCATCTCCTCGTTCTGCCGGCGGGCCACGATCGTGGCCTCGACGGTGAGCGCGTTGTCGAGGTTCGCCCGGAAGGTCGACACCCGCTCCGACAGGGTCAGGATGTGGTCGAGCACGTCGCGCAGGTACCGCTGCAGCTCGAGGTCGACGGAGTACTTCGCGGAGCCGCGCAGCAGCGCATCCAGCATCGGCTGCAGCGGCTGGGTGGCCTTCTGGAAGTCGATCACCTCGCTGCTCAGCTCGTAGATGCGCTGCGTGACGTCGGACTCGTCGACGAACAGCTGCGCCTCGATCTCATCGATGTCGTTCTCCAGGCCGGCCAGTACGGGCGAGTACTCGTCGACGAGCTCGTCGAGGATCGCGTACAGCACGGCTTCCGGACCCCGGGCGAGCAGCTCCGGATCCCGCTCCATCCGCCCGCGCACGCGGCTGAGGCTGGGCGTCTCGGCGTGCCGGATCGTGACGACGAAGTTCGGGCCGACGAACACGTGCAGCTCGCCGAACTCGACCTCCTCCGTGGCGTCCAGGTAGCGGGCGGGGCGCAGCACGATGAACAGGGTCTCGCCGTAGCGCTCCAGCTTCGAGCGCTGATGCCCGGTGAGGGCGTCCTCGACGGCGAGCTCGTGCAGGCCGAACTCCGCGGCGACCTGCCGCACCTCCTGCTCGCTCGGCCGGTACAGGCCGATCCAGCCCATGCCGCCCCGGTCGTGCATGAGCTCGAACGTCTCGTCGAGCGTGTGAGGGGTGTCGGTGCGCAGCCCGTCCACGTAGATGCCGTTGTCGACGATCGCCATACTGCTCCTCTGCGTCGGCCCTCGGCCGGGTGCTGCGGACCGGCGCCGAGTGGGCCGGGTCAGCCCTGCGGCAGCGGGCAGATCGCCGCGCCGTCGACGGCCTTAGCGTAGTCCTCCGGCGTGAACGGCAACGCGAAAGCCGGCGCCTTCTGCCCCTTCGCCGCGGGCGCCTTCGAGGCGATCGCCGCGAGCTCGAAGGAGAGATCTCCGATCAGGGTGCTGCCGGCACTCGAGTCGTTCAGCACGATCGCGACGGTGAATCCGCTCGTCGGGTCGGCGTACGCCGCGGTCAGATAGCCGGCCGTCATGCCGTGCTGTCCGATCATGGATCCGACCAGCATCGCCCCGCCGGTCGCCTGATACCAGGACGGCGCCCCTGCGGCGGCGGGCAGCGGCGCCCCGAAGCGCTTCGGCGTGGTCTTGGTGCGCAGCGCCTGCGCGGCCTCCGCCTGCGCGTACTTGCCGAGATCGGCGATCGTGGACGTGACCCCCGAGTCGGTGTAGCCCATGCTGGACGAGCTCACCGTGATGTCGGTGGGCTTGGCACACTGGTAGGCGCCGTTCTCCTGCGGCAGGAACGCGCCCTTGAGCGCCGGTGCGGGAGCCGGCGCGGCGGCCTTCGAGCCGGGCAGGGCCGTCGACGACAGCCCGAGTGGAGCGGTCACGTACTGGCGGATCAGCTGCGCCGCGGTCTGTCCGCTGGCACGCTCGAGCGCGGCGCCGAGCAGCAGATACCCGGCGTCCGAGTCGCGGTACGCGGTGTGCGCGGGGGTGCGGTTCTGGCCGAGCCCGTACGAGGCGAGCTCCTTCGGCTCCCACACCCGATCCGGGTTGTTCAGCCAGGCGGCCAGCGCGATGCTCTGCGAGGAGCCGATGCCCGCCGTGCCGTTGCAGAGATCCAGCAGCGACACATCCTGCAGATCCGCCACGCCGGAGACGTAGTCGGGGAGCTTGGCGTCGAGCTTGACGACGCCACGATCGGCGAGCGCGTACAGCACGTCGCAGGTCATCAGCCGGGTCACGTCGCCGATCCGGAACGACATGTCGGTGTCGACCGGAGTCTTGTCCCCCGTCGCGACCGTGCCGAGGCCGGCGACCCAGGTTCCGCTCCACGGCGCCCAGACGCCGACGATCGCGCCGCTGGATCCGCTCGCTGCCATCGCGCGTTCGACCGCCGCCTTGAGTTGATCCTGGATGTCGGTGGGCAGGGATCCCTGCACCTGCGGCTTCGGCGTGTACGCCGGAGCCTCCGGGGTTCCCGTGCACGCGCTCAGTGCGAGCGCGACCGCGAGGGCGCCCGCCACGAGCGCGCCCGCACGGCGAAGAGTGATCCGTCGCATTCAGCCCCCTGACATTCCTCCCGATTCTAGGCGGATGCCCTTGGTGTCCCCGTCATCCTCGAGGATGATCCCCGCGGCCGCCGCCGGATCGTGATGCGCGTCGCCGCACCCCAGCCTCGAGACGCCGCCGGGCCTCAGGGCCCGGTGCCGAGCCCGCGGGCGATCGCCTGGGCCCGGTCGCGCACGCCGAGCTTCGCGAACAGCGCGTTGATGTGCGTCTTCACCGTCGAGACGCCGACGAACAGCGCGTCGGCGATCTCACCGTTGGAGCGGCCCTGGATGATGAGCCCGAGCACCTCGCGCTCACGGCCGGTGAGCGCGGGGAACCGGACGGCCAGCGCCTCCGGGGAGGCGGGATCAGGATCCGCTGCCGCGGCAGGTGCGCCGATCCTGCCCAGCAGCACGTCGCGCACCGGTTCGGAGAAGGTGGACTGCCCCGCCGCGACGGCCCGGATGGCAGCGGCCAGCTCGACCCGGCCCGCGTCCTTGGTGAGATAGCCGCGGGCCCCGGCGCGGAGGGCGGCGACGATGTCGGCGTCGTCGGCGAAGGTGGTGAGCACCAGCACCGCGGTGCCCGGCGTCTCGGCCGTGACGCGGCGGGTGGCGGCCGCGCCGTCGAGCATGGGCATCCGCAGGTCCATCAGGGCGACGTCGGGATGCTGCGCGGCGATGAGCGCCACGGCTTCCGCGCCGTCCGCCGCCGTGCCGACGACTTCGAAGTCGGGCACAAGGCCGAGCACCGTCTCGAGGCCGTCGCGGATGATCGCCTGATCGTCGGCGATGACGATCCGGATCCGCCCGCTCATGCCGGAGCCTCCACCCGCAGCACGAACCGCCCGGACTCTGAGCCCGACCCGGTCCCTGAGCCTGTCGAAGGGCCCGCCACGACACCGGCGGTCACCGTCCCGCCCAGCGCCGCGAAGCGTTCGCGCACGCCGCGCAGGCCGTACCCGCCGCCGGTCGCCGCCAGCTCGGCCGTGCCCCCCGACGCGCTCGAGACCGGGTTCTCGACGATGCAGTCCACCCGGTCAGGATGCCAGATCAGCCCGATGTGCACAGCCGATCCCGGGGCGTGCTTGCGGGCGTTGCTCAGCCCCTCCTGCACGGCACGCACCAACGCCTCGGCGAGCGCGACGGGCAGGGCGCGCCCCGCGCCGGTGCACACCAACTCGATGCCGCCCGCGATCGGTTCGTGCGCGTGGATCAGCGCCTCGATCCGTGCCGCGAGCTCGGCGGGCTCGATGCTCCCGGCGAGCGCCGCACCGTCGTGGGCGGAGTCGCCGTCGGCCGGCTCGCGCAGCGTCCGCACCGCCTCGCGCGCCTCGCGCAGCCCGTCGACGGCGAGTCGTCGCGCCGCCGCCACCCGCGCCGCGGCGCTGCCCGCATCCCCCGCATCGAGCAGAGCCTCCGCCGCGTCCAGCTGCACGACCAGCCCGCCCAGACTGTGCGCGAGCACGTCGTGCAGGTCGCGGGCGATCGCCACGCGCGCTGCCGTGGCCTGCGCCTTCAGCGCGGCCATGCTCGCCCGCTCCCGTTCGGCGAGCAGCACGCGCTGAGCCCGGCGACCGGATCCGACGACGACCGCGGCCAGCGGCGCCGCGAGCGCCGCGAGGAGTCCGAACACGTTGGCCCGCGCGGGACCGGCGACCCCGGCGGTGGAGAGCAGCGCGCCGGCCGCGATGCCGAGGATCCCGACCAGCACCACCCCGCCCCACACTGTCACAGGTGTCTCGGGATCGCTCGTCATCACGAGCACGGCGACGATGAGCAGCGCGACGCCCGGCCCCTGCGAGGGCACGGCGGTCACGCTCCCGGTGAGCACCATCACCGCCACGAGGACAGCCGCCGTGGTGCGGATCGCCGGCCCGTCTTCTCCGACGCCGCGTTCGCTCTCCGAGCCCCGGCGCACCGCGAGAAGCGTGCGCACGACCCACGCGACCAGGCCGGCGGCCGCCGCCCAGACCACCCAGGCGGCGGTTCCCGGTGCGGCGCGCCACAGGCCGTAGCCGACGGCGAGAGCGCCGGCGAGGTTGATGCCGGCGCTCCACCAGGTGAGCGGATTGATGCGGGTCACGAGACCATGATGCGCGCCGATGCGTCCCGCGGCTCGGTACCGCGCGGCGCCGCTGCCCGAGCCAGCGTGCGGTTGTGCAGCACGAAGATCCGCGCGGCGCGGTTCGCGGCGAGCATGAGCAGGATGAGCCCGCCCGAGATGCCGAGATGGCTGCCGAGCAACTCGAACGCGAAGGACAGGCCCACGCGCACGCCGATCAGCACGACCAGGAGCGCGAGTCCCCACGGTCCCGTGCGGGTCTCGAACTCGGCTGCGGCCTGCGCCGCCGCCCTGGCCGACAGGCCCGCTGTCGCGGGCGCGTACCCGGCAGGACGCGGGATGGCGCGGAAGTGGGCGATCGCTCCCATGCCGATGCCGATGGCGACCGCGATCACCACCTCGACCACGAACGCGACGACGTCGATGAGGCCGATCGGCTGCCCGTTCGGCGATCGCATGAGCAGCACCGCCCCCACCACCGCGGCGAGCCCGGGGAACATCCAGTCCCTGGCGCCGAGCACCGGGCGCCAGGTCATCTGCCGCACGGCGATCCAGCCGACGGCGAGGAGGACCAGCAGGACGTTGGAGAGCAGTGAGAGGTTCATGGGTTCGATGCTCCCCGGATCCCGGATCCGACGGCACCACCGGGGGGTGGAGATCCGTGCCGGGCGGGTGGAGATCCGCAGGCGGCCTGCACGTACGACGCTGAGCCCGACTCAGCCCCCGACCTGCGGCGTCGAGTCCCCTTGGCGGGCCTCCCACGCGGCACGCATGAACCGGCGCACGTCCTCGTCGACGCGGATGTCGCTCGGGCGCAGCGCCCGCGAGAGGTAGAGCCCGTCGAGCGAGGTCAGCCGAGACAGCGCGACGTACGTCTGCCCGGGTGCGAACGCGCCGGATCCGAGATCCACGATCGCCCGGTCGTAGGTCTTGCCCTGCGACTTGTGGATCGTGACCGCCCACGCCAGCCGCAGCGGAAACTGGGTGAACTCCGCGGCCACCTCGCGGGACAGCGTCTTCGTGCCGGGGTTGTAGATGTAGCGGTAGCGCTCCCAGACCGCGGGCTCGACGTCGACCTCGTCGCCGTCGATCTCCACGCGCACGGCATCGCCGAGGATCCGCACCACCGTGCCGATCGTGCCGTTCACCCAGCGCGGCGGCTCGGGAGCGGCCGAGATGTCGTTGCGCAGGAACATCACCTGCGCCCCCTCCTTGAGCTGCAGCTCGGCGTCGGCGGGATAGTTCGCCTCACCGCGGCCGAAATCGCCGGAGATGTCGGCCTTCGCCTTCTGCACCTTGCCGGGCAGGGCCGCGAGATGGCGGGCGTTGATGCCGTTCACGATGTCGTTGCGGGTGGCGAGCGTGATGATCGGGATCTCCCCGGGTGCGGGATCCGGCGGCGTGCGCACCCCCGCCTCGTTGAGCGCTGCGGCGATCTCCGCCGTCACCCGGCCGTAGCGCACCGCGTTCAGCATCGCCTTGAACCCCGCGTCGGCCTGCCGGTGGATGTGCACCAGCTCGCGCACATGCAGCGTCGCCCCGTGCGTGCCGATGTCGAGCAGTCCGTCGGTGGCCTGGCCCCCTGTCCACACCTTCGCGTCGAAGAACCAGAACGAGCGGTAGTGATCCTGCACGTAGCGCAGCTCGTCGCCGCGCGGCGGCACCGGAGCCAGCTGATACGGATCCCCGAACATCACCACCTGCACGCCGCCGAACGCCTCGGCCCGCCGTCCGCGCGCCTGCCGCAGCGATCGGTCGATCGCGTCCATCAGATCGGCGTTGACCATCGAGATCTCGTCGATCACGAGCGTGTCGATCGCGTTCAGGATCTTGCGGGTCGCGTCGGACTGGTCGATCTCGCCGTCGGCGATCAGGCCGATCGGCAGCCGGAACAGCGAGTGGATCGTCTGCCCCTCGACGTTCAGCGCGGCGACGCCCGTGGGCGCGCACACCGCGATCTGCTTCTGCGTGTTGTAGGCGAAGTGCTGCAGCAGCGTCGACTTGCCGGTGCCGGCGCGACCGGTGATGAACACGTGATCGCGGGTGTCCTCGATCAGCCGGAAGAGTTCATCCTGTTCGGCGGAGAGGGTCGGCGTGCTCACAGTCTTCGGAGTCTACCGCGACCACCCTCTCTGACCGCGAGACGGGCGCGGTCTGGAGCGCGCGGGCTGAAGGGCTCGCGGGCCACTCGGGGTTCCTGCAGGCGGCTGTTCGTAGACTGGCGCCATGGTGCAGTCGGCGGGGGTGCTGGCGCCACGCGCGCGGCCGCGTCGGGCGCGGACGGCGCGCCGCCCTGCACCGCTGTGGTCCGATCTCGCGATCCTGACCCTCGTCGGGGTCGCGCTGGTCGCAGCCCTCGCCGCCGGCGGCGTGACCGTCTACCGCGAGTTCTACAGCCCGTCCGCCTTCGTCACGCGCTACCTCACCCTGCTGAGCGACGGGCGCGCCGCCGACGCGCTGCGTCTGCCCGGCGTCGCGATCGACCGCTCGGAGCTCGACCAGGGCTCGTTCCAATCCGCCTCCGACGCCCTGCTGCGCCGCGCGGCGCTCGCCCCGCTGACCGAGGTCACGGTCACCCAGGAGCAGCCCGGGCACGACGAGACGGCGGTCACAGTGAGCTACAAGGCCGGCGGGCATCCCGGCTCCTCGACCTTCCGCGTGCACCAGATCGGCTGGATCGGCGTCGCGCCGTCCTGGGGTTTCGCGCAGAGTCCGCTCGCGGTCATCGACTTCACGATCCGAGGATCCGACCGGTTCGCGGTGAACGGCTTCGAGCTCGACCGCCGGCAGGTCGCGGCGAAGGGCGCCGACGCCTCGCCGCTCGAGCCGGTGCCCATGCTGGTCTTCTCACCCGGCCTGTATGCGGTGTCGGTGCAGACCGCCGCGGCCACGGCCGGCGGGATCGGTGTGCTCGCCGACAAGCCCCTCGCCGAGGTGCCGCTCGATGTGCAGACGCATCCCACCGACGCGTTCGTGAAGGTCGTGCAGCAGCGGGTGAACGACTTCCTCACCCAGTGCGCCACCCAGCAGGTGCTGCAGCCCACGGGCTGCCCGTTCGGCATGACCGTGCCGAACCGGGTCACCCAGCCGCCGACGTGGAGCATGGTCGAAATGCCCGCGATCACGCTGGAACCGTCCGGGGCCGGCTGGAAGATCCCGTCCACTCCGGCGACCGCGCACATCGTCGTGGAGGTGCAGTCGCTCTTCGACGGCTCGATCCACGAGGTCGATCAGGACGTGCCGTTCCACGTCGACGGCACGATCCAGTTCCTCGAGGACGGATCCGCGTCGATCAGCATCACGTCACCGGATCAGCCGACGCACGCCGCGCCCCACGACTGACCGGTGCCGCCCGGCGCGTAGGTCAGCGGGTGCGGGCCGCGCTGCGGCGATCCTTCTCCGCAAGCTCCGCGAGACGCGCGTTGTACTCCACGAGCTCGGCGTCACCGGTGCGGTCGGCGTTCCGGTCGGAGCGCTTCTCCGCCTTCGCGTCGCTGCGGCTCCACAGGATCGCCACGGTGATCGCGAGGATCACGGTCGGGATCTCGCCGACCGACCAGGCGACGCCGCCGCCGACGTACTGATCCTGCATCGGAGTGGCGCCCCAGGTGCGCCCCATCGATCCGAACCACTCCGCCACCAGCAGGCCCGACTGCATCATGATCGCGATACCGAAGAACGCATGCGTGGCCATCACGGCGATGAGGATGATCAGGCGTCCGGGGTAGGGCAGGCGCCGCGGCACCGGATCCGCCCCGATCAGGCTCAGCACGAACAGGTAGCCCGAGATCAGGAAGTGGATCGTCATCCACTCGTGCCCGATGTGGTCGGTCATCGCCCAGCGCACGAGATCGGTGAAGTAGAACGCCCACAGCGAGAGCACGAAGATCGCCGCGGCCACGAAAGGGTTCGTGACCGCACGCGAGAACGGCGACCCGACCGCCCACAGGATCCACTCCCGCCCGCCGCGCGTGCCGTCGCCGCGCTTGTCGATCGCGCGCAGGGCGAGCGTGACCGGGGCGCCCGCCACGAGCAGCAGCGGGATCGCCATCGACAGCATCATGTGCCCGAGCATGTGCACGCTGAACAGGTACTCCTGGTAGGCGTTGATCGCGCCGCCGGTCACCCAGACCAGCCCGACCATGCCCAGGATCCAGAAGATCGTGCGGTGCAGCGGCCAGGCGTCACCGCGTCTGCGCAGACGGTGCACCGCCGCGAGGTAGAAGAACACGCCGAACCCGGCGGCGAGCGCCCAGATCAGGTCGAGGTTCCATGCCGTGAGCCAGCGGTCAGGAGTGAGTTCCGAGGGCAGGGGGGAGCCGGTGAGGATCTCGGCCGGCGTGCGCACGGCGGCCGCCTCGGTGCCGGTGGGCGGAGGCGTGCGGGCCAGAGCGACGGCGAGGCCCGAGGCGATGCCCATCAGCCCCAGCTCGAGCAGCACCAGCGTCCAGAACGGGCCGGATCCGCCGCGGCTCCCGGGCGCCGAGGCGTCGATCTTCGGGATCAGCCGGGTGCGGTAGCTCGCGCCGAGGGCGCCCAGCAGGATCAGCACGATCGCCTTGGCGACGATGATGCCGCCGTACGGGGTGAGCAGACCCGCCCAGTCGCCGACCGCGATGATCGAGCGGGCGACGCCGGAGATCGCGACCACGATGTAGGCCGCGAGCGCGATCGCCGAATAGCGGCGCACGATCGCGGCATAGGTCAGGCCGGTCTTCGGGCCTCGCTTCTTCGTCTTCGACGCCGTCTTGGCCGCTACCGTCTTGGCCATGACGCCGCTGCCGATCTCGGTGCGGGATCCGCGCAGCACGATCAGCAGCAGCAGGCCTCCGAGCCAGGTCGCCGCGCCGACCGTGTGCAGCAGCAGCGAGTTCACGGCGGCGTCGTGTCCGCTCAGGTCGCCGGCGTGGCCCTGGGTGGCCAGCGGGATGAACGAGGCGGCGGCCAGGACCGCCGTGAGCAGGGTGGCCGTCCAGCCGCGGAACGCGAAGGCGGCGATCGTGATCACCGCGCCGCCGATCACGGTCATCAGCCAGGCCTGGCCGAGCGGCAGTTCGAGCAGGAACCGCCCCAGCTGCGCGCCGAACTCCGGCCCGGCGCTGAGCTTCACGCCCATCGTCTGCAGGAACGTGAACAGGCCGGCGACCGCACCGGCGACCGTGAACACGGCCGCGCCGATCGAGGCGGTGTCCAACGCGATCTCGAAGGAGCGCGCGCCGCTGCGCAACGCGAACAGCGCGAGCATGAGGGAGCCGAGCATCGCCGCCGCCCCGAGGTTCTTCATCATGGTCGCGACCGGCAGCCCCCAGCGCACCACCGGACCGGGATCCAGCAGCAGGTTCGGCGCCGCACCGCCGCCGAACGCGAGGCCCGCGATGACCGCGAGGATCCCCGCGATGACGAGGATCAGGGGTCCGGTCACACGCAGCGACGCGGATCCGGGTGCCGCAGGGGCGGACCCCGCGCCGGTCGACGGGCGGGTCCCGGTGGAGGGACGATTCACCCCTCCAGCCTAGGCGTGTGCGGTTCGGCATCCGCCGGGAAGCCCACGCAGAAAGGCCGCCCCTCCGAGGAGGGACGGCCTTCCGAGGCTCGAATTACTTGACGGCGGCCTTGAGCTTGGAACCAGCGGTCACCTTGACGCGCTTGCCGGCCGGGATCTTGATCTCGGCGCCGGTCTGCGGGTTGCGGCCGGTGCGGGCAGCGGTCGCGACCTGCTCGAAGGAGATCCAACCCGGGATCGAGACCTTGCTGCCCTTGGCAACAGCGTCCGAGACCGTGGCGAACAGGGCGTCGAGAACGCCGGAGACAGCAGCCTGGCTCTGGCCGGTGGCGCTGGCGATGCTCGCGACGAGCTCGGTCTTGGTGATGGACTTGTCAGCCATTTCATCCTCCAGCGACGGGGATCCCGTCGCTTCGTATCAGAGTTCCGGATGGGCGGATGCCCCCCGTTGGTCGAACGACCGCCTTGAATGTACCAACCAAACCCTGCTTTTCCGCGTCATTTCGCGGGTTTTGACATTTTTGGGCGGCGTGTCGCACCTCATCCGTCACACCAGTCACACCCGGGCGCCCTCGCGAGGACCGGCCCGGGTACGCAGAAGGGGCGGGGATCCGAAGATCCCCGCCCCTTCGCGTCCCTGATGCTCAGGGACCGGTGAGACTTACCAGCTCGACTTGGTCACGCCGGGCAGCTCGCCGCGGTGCGCCATGTCACGGAAGCGGACACGCGAGATGCCGAACTTCGTGAGGACGCCGCGAGGGCGGCCGTCGATGGCGTCACGCGAACGGACGCGCGCGGGCGACGCGTTGCGCGGGAGCTTCTGCAGCCCGACGCGGGCGGCCTCGCGGGCCTCGTCGGTCGCGTTCGGGTCGACCAGGGTCTTCTTCAGCTCGGCGCGGCGGGCGGCGTAGCGCTCGACGACGACCTTGCGCTGCTCGTTGCGCGCGATCTTGCTCTTCTTAGCCATGGATCAACGCTCCTCTCGGAATTCGACGTGCTTGCGGACCACCGGGTCGTACTTCTTCAGCACGAGACGGTCGGGGGTGTTGCGACGGTTCTTCTTGGTCACGTACGTGTAACCGGTGCCTGCCGTCGAACGCAGCTTGATGATCGGACGGATGTCCTGTGCCTTCTTGGCCATTAGAGCTTCACACCCTTCGCCTGGAGGTCTGAGACAACCTTCTCGATGCCACGGGCATCGATCACCTTGATGCCCTTGGCGGACACGTTGAGCGTGATCTTACGACCGAGCGACGGAACGAAATACGTCTTCTTCTGCACGTTCGGGTCGAAGCGGCGCTTCGTCCGGCGGTGCGAGTGCGAGACGTTGTGACCGAAGCCGGGAACAGCTCCGGTCACCTGGCACACTGCTGCCATGATGACTCCTTCTATACCGTGAGACCGGACGGCCTCACCCAAGATCCCTTGTCTGCACGCCTCTCCCATCGCCGCCCTGCGCGCTTCGACGAGCTCAGCGAAACAGGGAATGAAAGGGGGGAGGCATACGAACTGCGCACAGGAGTGTGCGCAGACAAAGAGCTACTCTAGCACGGGTCCATCCCCGGGCGCGTCACGGCCAACGGCGGCCTCGGCCGCGCCCCTGCCCCACCGGAACGGCGAGACCGTCGGATCCTGCGGGATCCAGAACCTCCACGGGAACGCGTCCGTGCCCGCGACTCCCGCGACGCCGACGCGAGGCCCGGTCGCGATCTCGTCGAGCGGATCCGCCAGCCACAGCTCGGCCCGCGCCCCGGCGCGCTCGGCGCCGCTGATCGCGTCGATGCCGTCGTGGCGCGGGTGCCGCAGCCCAGAGGCCTGGCCGAATCGGCCGGGCCCGCGGGCGAGGTCCCTGAGCTGCCGTGTGCTGAACTCCGCCGAATCTGCATCGACCGGAGCCCGTACGCCCATCCTGCCCTCGGATCGACTGAGTTCGGAACCGACTTCTGGCCGGACCCCGGGCCCGAACCCGCCCCGGACCCCGCGCCGCACCGCCGCCACCGCGGCGCCGGTCTCCACCTTGCCCGCGCGCAGCAGGACTCCGCCGGCCGACCCCTCCGGGCCCGACACCACGTTCACGCAGGAGTGGATGCCGTGGCTGAGATACACGTAGAGATGCCCGGGCTCGCCCCACATCGTGGCGTTGCGGGCCGTGCGGCCCATGCGCGCGTGGGATCCCGGATCCGGGATCCCACCCGTCCCGGCGCCGTGGTACGCCTCGACCTCGGTGATCCGGATCCGCACCTCCTCGCCGTCCACCACCGTGCAGAGCCGCGCCCCGAGCAGCCGCGGGGCGATGTCGACGGGAAGCCCGAGGAGGTCGTCCCTGGTCGCGCGCCGCAGCCCTGCGCCCTCGGAGGGGAGATCGAGGCCCGACATCAGCGGTGCGGAGCCGCCGCGCACCACGACGGGTCGAAGCCCGCGAGCACGACTAGCTCCTTGCCCGTCTTCGTGTCGAGCAGGTGGGTCTGCAACGTGGTCGGCAGCGGCAGAAGCGACTGGTCGTACGGGTTCTGCACCAGCTTCGGTGCGACGACCACGGCGCTGTACTGCCCGCTCGGCGACGGGCACGCCTGCATGATGGCGTCGGATCCGGTCACGCTGAACAGCTTCACCGCCTTGCCCTTGTCGTCGACCCGGGTGATGATCTGACCGGTCGGCAGCCCCGTCGCGTCGCGCGTGGCGACCTGGCGCAGGGTGCCGCCCGGGAACGGCGCGATCGTGCTCGGCACGCCGAAGTCGGGGGACGACGCCGCGAGCGGCTTCTCGGATCCGTCCGCGAGGTTCAGCTCGATGAGATCGTTCGCCCGGCTCACGATGGCCGTGTAGGTGCCCCGCGAGATGCCCTCGATCGTCTGCGCGTGCCCGAGCGCCGTCGGGGCCGGCTTCGCCGCAGCGCGGTCCTCCACGTAGAGCGCGCCGGTGAAGTCGATGAACAGCACCGAGGAGGTGTCCGGCACGAACGCCCACTGCGCCGTGCTCGGCTCCTTGTCGCCGATCGTGACGATGCTCGGCTTGGCGTCGCCGGTGAGCGACTGGGTGACCAGCACGCTGGCGCGCCCGCCGGCGGCGCTGATGCCCTTGTCCGTGAAGGTGTAGCCCACGAGGTTGCCGCGCTCCGACACCTGCATCGACGACAGGAACCCCGGCCCGGGCAGCGGCAGCTCGCGCTGGTTCTTGCCGTGCCGGTCCATCACCAGCAGCACCGAGTTGCCGTCCTTCTCCGTGACCACGACGAGGCTGTCCGCCGTCGCCCGGAAGTCGTCGATCTTCGTGTGCTGGAACACCGGCACGGCGTTCTTGCCGCCGAGATCCGTGAGGAAGATCTTGTCGTCGCCGGACGCGTCGCGCTGCAGCAGGAAGATCGTCGACTTCGGCGTCTGGAACGTCGCCTGCAGCGTCCCCGTGCGCTGCCGGTCGGTGCCCGCCGCATCCTTCACCGAGACCGTGTACTTCGTGTCGTCGTCGAGCGGGACGGTGAAGCGGATCCCGAGTGTGCGCCCCGAGGTGTCGACCGTGAAGGGGGCGCTGGGCGTGACCGTGACCTGCGACGCGGAGACCTTCGCGAGCGGCTCGCTCGCGGTGAGGATCAGACGCGTGCCTGACGCGTCGATCGCGGACTGCGCGTCGATCTTCACGCCGGTCACCCGCGGCCCCTGCAGCAGACTGATGACGGCGAACCCGGCGACGACGAGCACGAGCACGCCGACCACGGAGCCGATGATGAGCGGGAACCGGCGGCGGCGGCGCACCGCCTCCGGCGTCGGGTGCGGCTGCCAGGCGGGAGGTTCCGCGTCGCGAGTCGGTTCAGGATTCGGTGCCGGTTCGGGATCCGGTGTCGGTTCAGGTTCCGCTCCGCGAGGGGGCTGTCGGAGGTCCTGTCCCCCGCCGCCGATGGGTCGTTCGTCATGGCCGCCGGGGCGGCTCCCGCCAGTCCCGATGCCAGGACCTCCGCCAGCCCCCTCGCTGCGCTCGGGAGCGGCGGAGGGCGCCGGGTCTTCGACCGGCGGGTTTGCGGTGCTCGCCGGGTCTTCGACCGGCGGGTTCGCGGTGCGGCGGGGACCCGGGGTCTGGTTGTGGGCGGGGGTGATGTTCTGAGACGGGTCGGGGACGGCCGAGCGGGTCACGGGCGCCACGGGGACGTCGGGGGCGGCGGGGACGTCGGCGGCCGGTTCGGCCTCCTCGGCCTCGCGGCGGGCGCGCAGCTCGGCCCGGGTGAGCGGGCGATCCGCGTCGTCAGTGCTCATAGGGGTCCTTCGGCTGCGAGATCTTCGACACGGTGGCCGGCACGACGGAGAGCTTTCCGTCGGCGGACGTGCGCACGGTGCCCTTCACCTGCACCCAGTCACCGACCGCGTACTGACCCTTCCAGCCGCTGATCTGCACCGGCACGGATGCCGGCTGCGCGTCGATCACGCAGTGCGTGATGACCATGCGGGTCAGATGGGCCTGATCCGTCGCGGATCCGTCCGGGGTGAGGAAGCCGGTGAGCGTCACCGTCGTGCCATCGTACTTCTCCGGCCGGGCGCCGGTGGCGAACACGCTCGCCCATCCGCCCACGCCGAACGTGCTGGTGTCGGTGTTGGCCCCGAGCGCGACGCTGTCGGCGCCGGCGAACAGGACGTTGCCGACCGGGGCGCGCTGCATCGCCATGTCGACGGAGAGAGCGGCGGGCGGCAGCAGCAGGGCTCCCGCGGCGACCGCCGTCGCGATCACCCCGCCGGTCGCGGCGAGCGCGATCCCGACGACCCTGCGCGCGGATCGGCGCGGTGCGCGCGCATGGCCATGCCCGTGGTCATCGTGAGCGGCGGGTGCTGCGCCGTGGTCGTGCCCGTGATCCTGCTCCGCGCCGAGCGGCAGGGCGCACGACCAGACGACGCCGATGAGGGTCACGATCGCCGCCGCCACCGCGAACCACACCGTCTCCGGGCTGATGTAGAGGATCAGCTGCCCGGTGGCGGCGAGCACGAGCGTGGCGATCGCGAGCAGCGCGGCGAGACCCGCGCCGAGCCAGCGCGCGCCGAGGGATCCTGCGCGGGAGGACGCCGCGTCGTCAGAGTGCGACACCTGCTCAGACAAAGACGTTCACCCCGATCCCCAGGGCGAAGCCGAACAGGATCACGATCGTGACGATCCCGGCGAGCGTGCGGGCGGTGAAGGTGGTGCGCAGCAGCGCGATCATCTTGATGTCGACGAGCGGGCCGACCAGCAGGAACGCGACGATCGCGCCGGGCGAGAACGTCGAGGCGAACGAGAGGGCGAAGAACGAGTCGACGTTCGAGCAGATCGCGACCGAGATCGCGAGGGCGATCATCGCGACGACCGAGAGCAGCGGGTTCGACCCGATCGCCAGCAGCACGTCGCGCGGCACGATCACCTGCACCGCGCCGGCGATCGCGGATCCGATGATCAGCGCGGGCATCACGGCCCGCAGCTCGACGAGGAACTGCGCGAGGCTGCGCCGCATGGGCGTCCCCTGCTCGTGCGCGACCAGCTCGCAGGTGCTGCGGAAGCGCTCCGTGAGCAGCCCGTCGGGTGAGGGGTGACGGCTGTAGACCCAGCCGATCAGGTTCGCGACGACGTAGCCGCCCGCGATCCGCGCGATCACGATCCCGTTGTCCCAGCCGAAGGCGGCCTGGGTGGTGAGGATCACGATCGGGTTCACGATGGGGGCCGCGATGAGGAACGTCAGCGCCTCGGCGGGCGCGAGCCCGCGCATCATCAGACCGCGCGCGAACGGCACGTTGCCGCATTCGCAGACCGGGATCAGCATGCCGAGCAGCGACAGCACGGCGCGGCGGGCCCAGCCGCGCCGGGGCAGGATCCGCTCGATCACCCCGTCCGGCAGCCACACCTGCACCACGATCGACAGCAGCACGCCGAGGATCACGAACGGCAGCGCCTCGAACAGCACGCTGAGCGAGAGCGTCAACCCGTCCTGCAGGCGGTTCGGCAGCGAGGCGCGGAACAGATGCGGTGCGAACAGATCGATCGCGACGAGCGCGGCGATCACGGCGACGCCGATCACGGCCGCGAGCGCCGCGTTCCGCCCGGACAGGCGCGGCGGCTCGGTGCGCAGTGCGTGCGGGATGGTCGACCGGTCGCGCTCGGACGACGCGCGGCGGCTCGGTGTGGTCAGGGTCACGCCGGACTCAGCCTTCTGCGGCGGCGTTCGCGCACGAGGCGCAGAGACCGAAGATGTCGACGACGTGCTCGGCGTCGCGGAACCCGTGCAGCGCGGCCGTGCGGCGGGCCCACTGCTCGACATCGGTCGCCTCGATCTCGACGGTCAGCCCGCAGGATCGGCAGATCAGGTGATGGTGATGGCCCGAGGTGCTGCACGCCCGGTAGAGCGCCTCGCCCTCGGGGCTCTGCAGCGAATCGGCGTCGCCCGCGGCGGCGAGTCCGGCGAGCGCGCGGTACACGGTGGCGAGTCCGATGCCGGTGTTGGCCTCACGGAGAGCGGCGTGCAGCGACTGCGCGCTGACGAAGCCGCGCGTCTCCGCGAGCTCCTCACGCACGCGTTCGCGCTGCCACGTGTTCCGCTGGGCCATGCCCCGAGTCTAGATCGGCGCGCTGTCGTGCGGCTGGGAGGGACCGGAGGAACGCCCCGGAGGCCGCCGGGCGTGGCTGGGGACCGTCTCCGCAGGGCGGGCGATCTCCGTAGGGATGGAAAACGCTCGTGCCGGGAGGCCCGCAGCACCGAGATCCATCTCTACGAAGACGCGGAGGTGGAAAACGTCGCTGTCACCGCAGTGTCGGCGACGTTTTCCATCTCTGTGCTCGCGGGGCGAGTCAGGCGTCCTGCTCGGCCGTGGGCGCCGCGGGCTCCTCAACAGCCGCGGGCTCCTCGGCGGCCGCGGGAGCGGATCCTGATGCCTCGCTGCCGAGGGCGCCGTCGGGGCGGATCAGCTCGCGCACCTCGGCCATGAAGCTGGTGAGCTGCTGCTGCTGCCAGCGCAGCTGCCGGGCGCGGTCGTCGGCGTCGCGCACCACGTTCGCGGTGTGCGTGGTGACCATGTCGACGATCTTCTGCGACTTGGTGCGGGCGCGGTCCAGCGTCTCGCGGGCGCGCACCTGCGCCTCGGCCTCGATCGCCGCGGCCTGCGAGCGCATCAGCCGCTCGTAGTCATCCGCCTTCGCCGAGATGCGCTCGGCGTGCGCGAGGGCCGCGGAGACCTGCTCGTTCGCGTCGGCGGTGATCCGCTCGGCGTGCGCGACGGCCTGGTTGTGCAGCACCAGGAACTCCTGCTGGGCGTCATCCTGGCGGCGGGTGATGGACTCCTCCATCTCCAGCACGCGGGCGTTCATCTCGCGCACCTCGCGCTCGGCCGAGACACGCAGATCCGTGGTCTCGCGGGTCACCATCGCGCGCAGGGCCGCGGCGCCCTTGTCCGCCTCGGTGCGGATCGCGTGCGCCTCCTGCTCGGCGTGGCCCCGCTTCTCCTGCGCGTGTGCCGCCTCGCGCTCGACCTGCGCGGTGTGCGCGGTGAACTCGGTGTCCATCTTCAGGCGCACCTGGTCGGCATCGCGCTCAGCCTGCGCGGTGATCCGCGCGACGTCGGCCTCGAGCTCTGCCCGCTTGGTGGCAGCCTCCTCGCGGGCAGCCTCCAGCAGGCGCTCGGCCTGCACCGCCGCGTTCTGGATGAGCACGCTCGCCTGCTCCTCGGCGACGCGCAGCACGGTCTCGAACTGCGATCGCGAGGTCGCCTCGTCGATGTCGTCCTGGTTGCCGGCGAGCGCCGTGCTCAGCGACTGGATCTGCTGCGCCGACTCGGCGACCTTCGCCTGCGCGGTCGCGAGATCCGATTCGAGCTGCTCCGTGCGCTTGCCGTGCTCGGCCTGCGCCTTCTCCAGCTCGCGGCGGTGCTTCGCCTGGGCCTTGTCGAGCTCCTCGCGCAGGTGGCCGTCGGTCTTGGCGCTCGCCTCCGTCGCCCGGCGCAGCTCCTCCTTGAGCGCGATCAGGTGCGTGTCGACCTCGGTCTTGTCGTATCCGCGGAAACCGATCGTGAATGACTGCGGGCTCGACGGACTGTCCAGGAGCTGATCGAAGAAGTCTCCGTGCTGTGCCTTGTCCTCGGTTGCCTCAGCCACGTGCGGCGCCTTTCTGATCATGCCCCCTCACCGACGCAGCGGGGGCGCGTCGGATGGGTGTTCCGTGGAGGGGGATCGCGCACGTCCGGCTCCCTGGGGGTGGGGCCGCGATCCGCGCGTGATGTCGTGTCGATCCTAACCCGCGCGACCCTGCCGCGGACAGGGGATCCGGGTCAGGCGGCGGATCCTCCGGTGCGCGCGATCCCGGCGATCACGGCACGGATCGCGGCGTCGCCGCGGCGGCGCTGCTCCGCCCGGTCGAGACCGGCGAGCGGACCGCGCAGGCACAGCTCGGCGAACCCGTGCACGGTCGCCCAGCACGCCCACGCGGCATCGTCGCGACCGTCTGCCGGAAGCGCACCCGCCGCGACCAGATCTTCGAGGGCTGCGCTCAGTGCCAGGAACGCCGGCGCCAGCTCGACCCGTGCAGGATCCGGGGGGCGGATGCCGAAGAACACCACGGCGAACCAGCCGGGCTCGTCCAGCGCGAACGCGACGTAGGCGGCGCCGATCCGGTGCAGTCGCGCGATCGGGGACGGATCCGGGTCCTCGGTCATCGCGGCCGCCAGACCCTGCTGGATCGCTGCCGCCGTCGCGTCGAGGAGTGCTGCCCGGTTCGGGAAGTGCCGGTACGCGGCGTTCGGGGAGACCCCGACCCGGCGGGTGGCCTCGCGGATCGTCACCGCGGCCGGGCCGCCGTCGCGGCTGAGCTCGAGTGACGCGTCCACGAGAGCCGTCGCGAGATCGCCGTGATGGTAGGCCACCGGATCCCCCTCCCGCCCTTGTCCCCGCGGAACGTGATGTGTACGGTGTGAACATAGCAGATGTGGACACCGTGAACATCGGAGGAGTCATGACCGCCCTGCCCTCTGTCGTCGACGAGCAGACCTGGCGTGAGGAGCTCGCGCGACTACGTGTCCGCGAGAAGGCCGCGACCCGTGAACTCGACGCGATCGCCGCCGCCCGCCGCCGCTTGCCCGCGGTGAAGCTGCCGCGCTACACGCTCATCGCCGAGGACGGCAGCCTGGTGAGCCTGGCCGATGTCTTCGACGGACGGAGCCAGCTCGTGACCTACCACCACATGTGGACCGACGGCGCGCGCTGGCAGTGCCCCGGCTGCACCGGTGCCACGTCGCAGTGGACGCGCACCGAGGCCCTCGCCGACCTGGATGCGCGGCTGGTCATCGTCACGAACGGTCCGATGGACGAGATCCTCGCGTACAAGAAGCGCGTCGGGAACGTGATGACGTTCTACTCCTCCGCCGAGTCGTCCTTCGGCGCCGACATGGACGCGGGCCCCAACGAGGGCTTCGGCTACAACGTGTTCCTCCGCGACGGCGACGACGTCTACCGCACCTGGCACACGAACGGCCGGGGCGCCGAGCAGTTCATGCTGTCGTTCGCGGTCTCCGACGTGCTCCCCTACGGTCGCCAGGAGCAGTGGCAGGACGTGCCCGACGGCTGGCCCCAGCACCCGACCTACGAGGGCGGACGCACCTCGAAGGACATCGCCGCGGCATACGGCGATCCGGAGGCGTAGCCCGCGAGAGTGCTCAGCGCGTGCCGTCGCCGCCGAGGCGCGGCAGCTCGACGTCCCGCGGTGTGCGTAGCCAGTCGACCTTCGCCGCGTCGTCCTCGCTGAGCGCAGCCGGGGCCGGATCCCCTGCAGTCGCAGACCCGGGCGGGAGCAGCGCAACGGCGATGGCGGTGGTGAGCGGCACGGCGAGCACGAGGCCGATCCCGCTGCACAGTGTGCGGATGATCTCCGTGGCGATGTCCTCGAAGCTCAGCACGTTCAGCATGGGCTGGTCGTAGACGTAGAGCAGCAGCACGATGCTCAGCGACGCCCCCACGTAGGCGAACACGATCGTGTAGATCGTGGACGCGATGTGGTCGCGCCCGATGCGCATCGCCCTGCCGAAGAGCTGACGGCGCGACAGTCCGGGCGCCACCGTGCGCAGTTCCCATACGGAGGAACTCTGCGTGATCGTCACGTCGTTGAGCACGCCGAGCCCCGCGATGATGATCGCGCACGTGAGCAGCCCCTGGAAGTCGACGTGCGGGACCATCGGCGCCAGGAATCCGGCGCTCTCATCGATCCCGCTGAGCCGCGTGGTGACCACGGCCAGCTGCGCGACCACCGCTGTGATGACGACACCGCCGAGCGTGCCGGCCAGCGCCGCGCTCGTGCGCATCGAGACGCCGTGCGCGAGATAGAGGACGACGTAGAGGATCGCCGATGCGCCGACGAGGGCGATCGCCGTCGCAGGCCCCGCACGCAGCAGCGCGGGCAGCATGAACATCACGATCATGCCGCCGCTGAACACCAGGCCGACGAGCGCGAGCAGTCCCCGGTGCAATCCCACCGCCGCGACGACCAGCACGAACAGCCCCGCCCACACGGCCAGCGGGACCGCCCGCACGACTCCGAACACCGAGACCCCGGGGTCCACGCCGCCGGGCTGCGCGACGCGCGGGCGCCCGGCGAGCGGGGTGATCATGAGTTCGAGCTGGTCCCCCTGACGGAGTCCGGCATGAGCGAACGGCCCGTTCAGCATGACGGTGACGGTCTCGCCCGCGCGGCTCCCCGACCCCAATCGCACCTGCGCCATCGCACAGGCGGTCGCTGCGGCACCCGCCCCCGGCACGCCGCCCGAACCGGAAGAGGTCGTGCCAGCGGAGCCGCTGCCGGACGACGGAGCCGTCTGCGGCCCGGAGCAGTCCGGCGTGATCCGTACGATCTCCCCCGTCGGGAACGTCGTCCCGTTCGCCGTCATGCCTCCGGAGGCCGCAACACCGGCGCCTCCGCCGTACGGCCAGAGCACGAGCAGTCCGACGATCGTGGCCACCCCCACGACGATCAGGACCGTCAGCAGGATCCTCTTCGGCGTCCGGGCGATCCCGACGTCCCGAAAAGCAGTGGTACCGTGCGTGTGCCCGTGGCCCATCAGAGGTCTCCTCGGCTCGATCCAGGGGCGATGTTACGCCGCGAGACCCGGTCGGGTCGGCACGACGGAGCGCGCGTCGATCATCACTGGGGGGCCGTCGGAGCGGAGGCGGAGGCGGAGCGCACCACCCGATCCCTGCGGGATCCGATCGCGCGGCACACCAGGTAGATCACGAACGAGACGGTCGTGATGTAGGGGCTCACCGGGAGCGTCCCCATCACGGCGAGCAGGATCCCGCCGACCGCGGACACGACGCCGAACACCGCGGCCAGCAGGGGCACGGAGAGCGGGCCGGTGCGCACGCGCATCGCGGCGGCCGCCGGCGTGACCACGAGCGCCATCACGAGCAGGGCTCCGATGATGTGCACGGCGACCGCGACGACGAGCCCGAGCAGCAGCATGAAGGCGAACGAGACGCCCACGGTGGGCACGCCGCGTGCGGCCGCCGACTGGGGGTCGAGCGAGTCGAAGCGCAGCGGGCGCCAGATGATGAGCAGCCCCAGCAGCACGATGGCGCAGATCCCGATCAGCCAGCCCAGCTGATCCGACTGCACCGAGACGATCTGGCCGGTCAGCAGGCTGAACCGTCCGGCCGCGCGACCGTTGTAGAGCGATAGGGCGAGGATTCCGACGCCGAGCCCGAACGGCATGAGCACGCCGATGATCGAGTTGCGGTCGCGCGCGCGGGCGCCGAGCCAGCCGATGATGGCCGCGGCGAGCAGCGATCCGACGATCGAGCCGGTGACGACGTCCACGCCCACGAGCAGGGCGACGGCGGCCCCCGCGAAGGACAGCTCGCTGATGCCGTGCACGGCGAAGGCCATGTCGCGCTGCATCACGAAGACCCCGATGAGGCCGCCGACCAGGCCCAGCACGGCGCCGGCCCAGACGGAGTTCGTCACGAGCGCGAGGATCTCCCCGTACTGCGAGAGGCCGCCGAACATGGCCTGGCCGATGTCGCCGATGTTCATGCGCCCGCCTCGCCCTCGGGTCCGTCGTGGTGATGTGCGGCGGTCTCCGCGTCGGGCGCGCCCACGACCACGAGCCGCCCGCCGATCTCGGACACGAACACGGGGACGCCGTAGAGGTCGGAGAGCACCCGGGTCGTGAGCACCTCGCGCGGGGTGCCGAGCGTGAACCGGCCGTTCGCGAGGTACAGGATCCGGTCGACGATGTCGAGCACCGGGTTGATGTCGTGCGTGACCAGGAGCACGCCGGCCCCGGTGCGCCGGTGCCGGTCGATGAGCTCGACGACGGCCTGCTGGTTGGCGAGATCGAGGCTGGTCAGCGGCTCGTCGCAGAGCAGCAGCCGCGGATCGTCGGCCAGCGCCTGCCCGACGCGCAACCGCTGCTGCTCGCCGCCCGAGAGCGTTCCGGCCGGGCGATCGGCGAAGGATCCCGCCCCCACCGCCTCGACCAGGGCCTTCACCCTGGCGCGATCGCCTCGCCGCGGGATCGGGAAGCCGAAGCGGTGCCCGTCCACGCCCAGCGAGACGAGGTCCCGGCCTCGCAGCGAGGTCTCGGCGGGCAGCGGACGAGCCTGCGGGAGGTAGCCGATATGCCGGCTGCCGTGCCCCCGCACCGGCTGTCCGAGCGCCTCGACGGATCCCTCGGACAACTGCTGCAGGCCGAGGATCGCCCGCAGCAGCGTCGTCTTGCCGGATCCGCTCGGACCCAGCACCGCGACGAGTTCGCCGGGTGCCACGTCGAGGTCGAGGTCGCTCCACAGCTCCCGGTCGTCCCGGTGGATGCCTGCACCGCGGATCCGCAGGAGCGGCGCGTCCGTGGGGGCGGCGGGAGAGGTCACCTGTCGAGATTACGCGACAGGGTGGCGATGTTGTCCTTCATCCAGGACAGGTAGTTCTTGCCGTCGGGGACCAGCTCCGTGACCTCCTGCACCGGCACGTTCTTCTCCTTCGCGACGCCGATCACCTTCGTGGTCTCGGCGCCGCCGGCCTGCGCATTGGCGAACAGCACCGAGACGTCGCCGGATCCGACGAGGCGGGTCGCCTCGAGGAGAGTGGCCGGCGGCACGTCCTGCCCCTCCTCCACCGCGTGGCTGAAGGCATCGGGCGTGATGTTCACGAGGCCGGCCGCCGTGGTCAGGTAGAGCGGCACCGGCTCGGTGACGAAGATCTTCTGGCCGTCATGCGCGGCCTTGATCGCCGCGAGCGAGGAGTTCAGGCCCGCCAGGCCCTGTTCGAACGCCGCGAGATTCTTCTCGAAATCGGCCTTGTGCGCCGGGGCGATGCTGCTCAGCTCGCCGGCGACCTTCTTCGCCACGTCGTCGACGACGGCCGTGTCGTACCAGACGTGCTCGTTGAAGCCCTCGACGGTCTTGGCGCCGTCCGTGCCCTGCGGCCAGGTCGGCGCGAAGGTGACAGCCGTGACGACCGGTGCCGGGCTGCCGGACTTCTTCACGAGATCGCCGAAGAATGCGTCGTACCCGCCGCCGTTCTCCAGGATCAGCTTCGCGTTCTTCACCTTGAGCTGATCGGCTGCGGTGACCTCGTACTCGTGCGGATCCTGCGACAGCGAGGCGATGACGGACGTGACCCGCACGTGATCGCCGCCGATCTCCTTCGCGATGTCGCCCCAGACGTTGGTCGACGCGGTGACCGCGATCGCGTCCGCGCTGCCCGAGGACGCCGGATCGCCGGCCGTGCCGTTGGCCGCGGTCGCGGAGCATCCGGCGAGGGCGAGCATCGTGGCGGCGGCGAGGGCGAGGGCGGCGAGGGGCTTCTGCATGCCCTCCACCCTAAGCTAAATGAGAATCATTATCAAAGTGACTCCGTCGGGGTCGTGGAACGACGACCCCGACGGACGGATCTGGCTCAGCCCTGCAGCCAGACCGTGGTCTCGGCAGGCACGGTCCCATCCTTGAGCACGCCCAGCACGACCGCGGCCGAGGCGTCCAGGACGTACGATTCGGTGCCGAAGTTCGTCACGACCCCCCAGCCGTTCGGACGGACGAAGTGCAGCACGTCGTCGCGGCCGGTCTCGATCCACTTCAGGCTCTCGCCGGTCTGCAGCTCGTGCCGCAGCGCGAGCGCGCGGCGGTACGCGTTCAGCAACGACGCAGGATCGGCTTCCTCCGCCTCGACCGCGTACGCACCGAACCACTCCGGTTGCGGGATGTGCGCTCCGGCGCTCCCGAACCCGAACGACGATCCTTCGCGCGCCCACGGCAGCGGGACGCGGCAGCCGTCGCGACCGAGGCCGTCGCGGTCAGGGTCAGCACCGCGGAAGAACGCAGGATCCTGCCGATCCTCGGGCGCAATGTCGGCCACCTCATGCAGACCGAGCTCCTCCCCCTGGTACAGGTAGGTACTGCCGGGCAGGCCGAGCAGGAACAACGAGGCCGCGAGCGCACGACGCCCGCCGCGCTCGAGGTCGATCTGGTCCGCCGGGCCGCCCGCGAGGATCCACGCGGATCCCTGCTTGACCTTGCGTCCGTTCAGCGGCGCGAGCCCGTACCGCGTGGCGTGCCGCACCACGTCGTGGTTCGAGAGCACCCAGGTGGAGCTGGAGCCGGTGGCGGCGCTCTGCGCGAGGTTGTCGGTCACGATGTGCCGGAACTGCCCGGCGTCGAAGTCGGCCTCGAGCAGGTCGAAGTTGAACGCCTGCCCGAGCCCTTCCGGGGTCGCGTACTTCGCGCGGCGTTCGGCGGTGGCGACCCAGGCCTCGGCGACCGCGATGCGCGGCGGGTCGTACTTGTCGAACACCTGCCGCCACTCGCGGTAGATCTCATGCACGGCGTCGCGGTCCCACATCGGGTGCTGCCCGTCGGTGGTGTCGATCGCATCGAGCTCGGCCTGGCTCGGCAGCACCGCCGGGAGGTCCTTGCTGAGGCCGTGCGCGACGTCGATCCGGAAGCCGTCCACGCCGCGATCCGACCAGAACCGCAGCGTGGACAGGAACTCGGCGTGCACGTCGGGGTGGTCCCAGTTGAAGTCGGGCTGCTCGGTGGCGAAGTAGTGGAAGTACCACTGGCCGTCGCCCACGGGCTCCCATGCGGGGCCGCCGAAGCACGACTGCCAATCGGACGGCGGCAGCGCGCCGTTCTCGCCGAGGCCGTCCCGGAAGATGTAGCGGTCGCGCTCCGTCGAGCCCTTCGGTGCCGCGAGCGCGGCCTGGAACAGCACGTGCCGGTCCGAGGAGTGGTTCGGCACGATGTCGACGATCACCTTGATCCCGCGGGCGTGCAGCGCCGCGATCATGTCATCGAAGTCGGCCAGGGTGCCCAGTCGCGGATCCACGTCGCGGTAGTCGGCGACGTCGTAGCCGCCGTCCGCGAGCTCGGACGGGTAGAACGGGCTGAGCCAGACCGCGTCGATGCCGAGCGTGGAGAGGTAGTCGGCCTTGTCCACGACGCCGCGGATGTCGCCGAGACCGTCGCCGTTCGAATCCGCGAAACTGCGCGGATAGACCTGGTAGACGGCGGCCTGGCGCCACCAGGCCGCGTCGGCGGATCCGGTCGCGGGGGTCACGGTCGCGAGGACTGCATCGGTCATGAAGAGGAACTCCTTCGGTGTTGCGGTGGGACGTCGGGCCCGTTCGGCCCCGACGAGGTGAGGTCGGCTCCCGAGCGGCCGGCCGTTCGGCCGTCTCGGGAGCAGGCCGGTCGGTCAGCCCTTCACGGCGCCCTGGGTCACGCCCTCCATCACCCAGCGCTGGGTGAACAGGTAGGCCACGATGGCCGGGGCCATCGCCATCAGGTACGAGGCGAAGGCCACGTTGTAGTTGCTGCTGAACTGGTTCTGGAACAGGTTCTGCCGCACCGGGAGGGTCTGCAGAGCCGGATCCGAGATGATCAGCGACGGCATCATGAAGTCGTTCCACGCGTACAGGAAGGCGAAGATGCCGACCGTCGCGCTCATCGGCCCGAGCAGCGGGAAGATGATCCGCCAGAACGTCTGCCAAGTGCTCGCCCCGTCGATCCGCGCGCTCTCCTCGAGTTCGAGCGGAATCGACCGCAGGAACGCCGTGAACAGCAGCACGCTGAAGCTGAGCTGGAACATCGTGGCGAGCAGGATCACGCCGAACGGGTTGTCCAGATGTGTCAGCCCGGTGAGCTGGATCTGCGGCAGCGCCACCACCGGGAACGGGATGAACATCGCCGCGAGCAGGTAGAAGAACGAGTACCGGAACAGCCGGTGATCCCAGTTGCGCACGATCGCGTACGAGGCGAACGCCGCCAGCACCACGGTCAGAAGCACGGTTCCCGCGGTGACGAGCAACGAGACGCCCGCACCGACCGGGAACTTCGTGAGGTCCCAGGCCTGCGTGAAACCGTCGAAGCTGAACGGCGCCGGGAGCGAGAACGCATTGCCGTCGACCGCCTGCTTCGACGTCTTGAACGCCATCGAGATCGTCACGTACAGCGGGATCAGCACGGTGATCGCGCACAGGATCAGGATGATCGTGCCCGACCAGTTCACCCGCTCCATCCGGATGCGGGGCTTGCGGCCACCCGTGGACAGGGCCTGGGTGGTGAGAAGAGTCTGCGTCGACATCAGAGTGCGTTCCTTCCGCGCGTCACGGACAGCTGCAAGAGCGAGATGAGGATGGCGACGACGAAGAAGATCGTCGCGTTGGCCATCTGGTAGGCGTAGTCGCCGCCGTTGAAGCCCGCGATGATGGTCATCGCGACGCTCCGGGTCGCGGTGCCGGGCCCGCCGTCGGTGAGGCCCTTGATGATGTCGTAGGCGTTCAGGAAGCCCTTGAAGCCCAGGACGAGGTTGATCACGAAGTAGCCGGCCACCAGTGGCACCGTGATGCGGGTGAGCTGCTGGACCTTGTTCGCACCGTCGATGTCGGCGGCCTCGTACACGTCTCCGGGGATCGAGAGCAGGCCCGCGATGTAGATGAGCAGCGTGCCAGGGATCGCCTGCCACGCGGTCACGATCACGATGCCGACCCAGGCCAGGTCCGGGTTCGCCAGGAGGCTCGTGGACAGCCACGGGATCCCCGTCGCGGTTCCGAGAGCCGGGATCGAGTTCGAGAACAGGAAGTTGAACACGTACGCGATGATGATGCCCGAGATGACCATCGGGATCACGAAGATCGCGCGCAGCCCGGTCTTGAACCGGATCCGCGAGACCAGCCCGACGGCCAGCAGGAAGGCGAGCACGTTCACCACGATCACCGTCACGATCGAGAAGCCGAAGGTGAACAGGTAGCTCTGCAAGATGGCCGGATCGCTGAACGCCGCGATGTAGTTGGTGAAGCCGTTGAAGCTCCAGGTTCCGATCCCGATCGAGTCGGTGAAGCTGAAGAAGATGCCCATCACGGCGGGCACGGTGATCGCCAGCGTGAACAGCACCAGCGTCGGCAGCAGGAACAGGTAGTAGATCGGATCGATGCGACGGCTGCTGCGACGGATCCTTCGGTCGCCCCCGGTGACAATGGTCGTTGTCGCGCTCATTTCGCGGTCCCCTTCGTGTCGCTCGGAAGCTTCGGGGCGAGGAAGGCGGCACGCGCCCAGTCCGCGTCCATGGTGCTCAGGGTGTCCTTGACGCTGCCCCCGAGGGCGATCGACTGGACGTAGTTGAAGACGGGGATCGTCTTCGGCACGAGCACCGACGCCCCCTGATAGACCGCGCCCTTGGTGTAGTACGGGATCATCCCCTCGATCCGCGGATCGGTCGGCATCGCCGCGTCCGTGGTCGGACTGAAGCCGAGCTGCGAAGCGTTGTACGCGTCGACGATCTTCGGCTGGTAGAGGTAGGCGAGGAAGTCCCGGGCCGCCTTCTGGTGCTGCGATCCGGTCGGGATCATCGCCGCGAGGTCCATGTTCACCCTGACCTTGAGTTCGTCCGGGTTGTCGGTCATGGGCAGCGGGAAGCTCCCGAGCTGCAGGTCGGGGGATGTCTTCGCGATCTCACCGAAGGCCCACGGACCCTGCAGGTACATGGCCCCCTGACCCTTGGCGAAGGCGAGGTTCCCGTCCACGTAGGCCTGGCTGCCCGCGTTCGGCTGCGTGTACTTCTTGATGAGCTCGACCATCTGGTCGACCGGCTTGGCGAAGTCCTTGGAGAAGGATGTCTGCGAGTTCGGCCCGACGGTCGTGCCCTCCTTGTTCAGCTTGGTGAAGAAGTCGACGACCGGCACCTCGCCTCCGACCGCATAGTCGTACCAGCCCTGGCCGATCGTCCAGTTGTCCTTGAACGTGCCGTAGAACGGCGAGACCCCTGCGACCTTGAGCTTGTCGCACGCGGCGATCAGCTCGTCCCAGGTCTTCGGGACCTGGATGGCGTACTTCGCGAAGATCTCCTTGTTGTAGATCACCGAGGCGGCCATCACCGAATAGGGCAGCACGGTGGTCTTGCCCGGGCACACGCCGTACTGGTCGAGCAGGGGCTTCAGATCCTCCCTGATGCGCCCGGCCTCGGGGGTGTCGGCCAGGTCGGTCAGCGCGCAGCGCTGCACGAACCGGGCGACCTCGAAGTTGTAGTTCGCCAGCATGAGGTCCGGCGGGTTGCCCCGCACGAAGCTGGCCGAGACCACGTCGACTCCGGACGTGTCGATGACCACGTTCACCTTGTCCTGCGAGGCGTTGTAGTCGTTCACCACCTTGGTCATGAAGTCGATCGCCTCACGCTTGCTGAACGTGAAGCGGATCGTCTCGCGGCTGTCGGCGGAGCAGGCCGCCAGGCCTCCCGCCGCGAGCGCGAGCACCGCTGTGACGGCCAGGGCCCTCACAGCCCGCCTGATCTTTGCAGACACCATCGTCCTCTTCTCCGCCCCCTGGTCCGCGTCGCCCCATCGCCGATGCGTATCTTCGGGGATTAGATTTTGTACCCGAATCAACTCGGACGAGAGATACTCTGACAGAACCCCACCCGAGAGGTCAAGCATCATGTCGACACCCGCCGTCGAGCCGGGCAGCGCACGGCCCAGCCTGGGCCAGGTCCTGGACTTCGCCTGGGGGCGCGGTCCGTTCACCGCCACCGACGCGATGGCCGGAGCATCACTGACCCGCTCGACGACGATCGACACGCTCGACACGCTCGTCGAGCTGGGAGTGGTGCACGAGCTCGCGAACGCCCGTGACGCCGGCGAGTACTCCGGAGGGCGCCCTGCCCGTCGCTTCGAGCTGCCCGCGGGCCTCGGCGCCGTGATCGCGATCGACGCCGGCGATGCCCACCTCGGCATCATGGTGACCGACCTCGCCCGCGCGCCTCTCGCGCACGTGCGCACCGACCTCGATCCGGAGCACACGGTCGGTCAGCGCAGGCGGGCGATCCTGCGCCACCTGGAGGCCGCGCTCGCGCAGAGCGGCGTGCCGCGGGACCGGATCCTCGCGCTCTGCGCCGGCGTCGCGGCTCCCGTCGCGCGGGACGGATCCTCCCCGCCGCATCCGTCCGGCTTCTGGGAGCGCACCAACCCGGGCCTCGCCCAGGCGCTCGTCGACTGGGCGCCGGTGGTGCAGATCAAGAACGACGCGTGCCTCGCCGCCGCCGCCGAGGGCGATCTCGGGGAGGCCGTCGGCTGTCGTGACTACATCGCGCTCGTGGCCGGGGAGCGGCTCGGCGCAGGTGCCGTCGTGGACGGACACATCCTGCACGGAGCGCACGGCGGCGTGGGCGAGATGGTGCTGTTCGACCATGTCCGCGGCGTCGACTCCGCGGACGGGCTCGGCCCGGTGACGTCCCGGATCGCGCGGGAGCTGATCGCGGCAGGTGACGCCGCGCCCGACGGAAGGCTCGCGGCCCTGGTCGTGGACGGGCTCCCGCCGGAGCGGATCCTGGCGCTCGCGGCCGCCGGCGATCCTGATGGCATGCAGGTGGCTCGTCGCGTCGGCGAGTTCCTCGCCCGCGTGGTCGCCGTGCTCGGCAGCACCTACGACCCGGAGCAGGTGATCGTCTGCGGTGCGATCGCGGACGGCATCGAGCCGGTGCTGGACGCGGCCCGCGACGCGCTGCGCCCCCTGCTCGACCTGCCCGCACCGAAGATCCTGCGCTCGCGCCTCGGCGCCGACATCGTGCTCACTGGTGCGGTCTCGACGGCCCTCGCGGCCGCCCGCAGCACCGGCCTGCCCTGGCTCGTGGCGCAGCGCCTACGCGGCTGAGCCGCGCAGGCTGACGCGTCGAGGCGTCCTTTATCAGTCCACCAGCAGTGCGGGCTCCTCGAGCACGGCGGCGACGTCGGCGATGAAGCGGCTCATGCCGTCACCGTCCACGACGCGATGGTCGAAGGATCCCGCCACCGTGGTCACCCAGCGCGGACGCACCTCGCCGTCGACGACCCACGGCTTCTGGCTGATCGTGCCCATGGCGACGATGCCGGCCTCGCCGGGGTTGATGATCGGGGTGCCCGCGTCCATCCCGAACACGCCGATGTTGGTGATCGTGATGGTGCCGCCCTGCTGATCGGCGGGCGTCGACTTGCCCTCGCGCGCGGTCGTGGTGAGGCGGTTCAGCGCCCGGGCGAGGTCCTTCAGGCCGAGATCCTGCGCGTCCTTGATGTTGGGCACGAGCAGTCCGCGCGGGGTGGCCGCCGCGATACCGAGGTTCACGTAGTGCCGCACCGCGATCTCGGCGCCGTCGGCGGTGTCGATCCACGCGGCGTTGACCATCGGCGTGCGACGCACGGCCCAGATCACGGCGCGCGCCACGATCAGCAGCGGCGACACCTTGATGTCGGCGAAGTCGGGCGATGCCTTGAGCCGGCGGACCAGCTCCATCGTGCGGCTGGCGTCGACCTCCTTCCACACGGTCACGTGCGGCGCGGAGTACGCGCTCTGCACCATGCCGGCGGCGGTCACCTTGCGCACGCCCTTGACCGGGATCGACTCGGTGCGACTCTCGTCGGCGCCGGCCCGTGCCGGCGCGATCCCGCGAGCGAGGCCCACCGGAGCGGCCTGCGGGGCGGGCACGGTCTCCTCGCGCACGTCACCCCACTCGGGCGTCTGGATGTTGCGGAACACGCTGGCCTGCTCGGCGTGGCCCATCACATCGTCGCGGGTGACCTCGCCGTCCGCACCGGTCGGCGTCACCGACGCGAGGTCGACGCCGAGGTCGCGGGCGAGCTTGCGGATCGGCGGCTTCGCGATCACGCCGACCGAGGAGCGCACGGGCCGCTCGGCCGGGCGGCGACGACGCGAGGTCGCCTCACCGCCGGATCCGTAGCCGACGAGCACGGATCCGGATCCCTCCTCCGCGGCCGGTGCGGCCGCTCCGTCCTCCGGCCCCTGCGCCTGTCGAAGGGCGGGGGCGGCCGTCAGGAACGTGATGATCGGCGTGCCGACGTCGATGGTCTTGCCCTCCTCGACGAGCAGCTCGCCGACGGTGCCGGCGTGCGGCGAGGGCAGCTCGACGAGCGACTTGGCCGTCTCGATCTCGCAGATCACGTCGTTGACCGCGACCGTGTCGCCGGGTGCCACCTTCCAGGTGACGATCTCGGCCTCGGTCAGCCCCTCGCCGACGTCCGGGAGGGTGAAGGTCTGGGTGCTCATGATCGGGATCCTTTCATCGATTCGGGGTCGTCAGTAGGCCAGGGACCGGTCGACGGCCTCGAGGATCCGGTCCGGATCCGGCAGATAGACGCCCTCGAGCTTCGCGGGCGGGAACGGGGTGTCGTAGCCCGACACTCGCAGCACCGGGGCCTGCAGGGCGTAGAACGCACGCTCCATCACGGTCGCGGCGATCTCGCTGCCGAGGCTCACGAAGCCCGGCGCCTCCTGGGCGCAGATCATCCGGCCCGTGGAGCGCACGGAGTCCAGGAGCGGCCCGTAGTCGATCGGCGACAGCGAGCGCAGGTCGACGACCTCGCAGCTCGTGCCCTCGGCCTCGGCGAGCGCCGCGGCCTGCAGCAGGGTCGACACCATCGCGCCGTGCCCGACGAGGGTCACGTCGGTTCCGCGGCGCACGATCCGCGAGGCATGCAGGGGCAGCGCGGGGGCGGCCAGATCCACCTCGCCCTTCGGCCAGTACCGGCTCTTCGGCTCGAGGAAGATGACAGGGTCGTTCGAGGCGATCGCCTCCTGGATCATCCAGTAGGCGTCGTTCGGGGTCGACGGCGAGACCACGCGCAGGCCGGGCGTGTGCGCGAAGTACGTCTCCGGGCTCTCCTGGTGGTGCTCGACGGCGCCGATGTGCCCGCCGTACGGGATCCGGATCACGATCGGCATCGAGATCCTGCCTTCGTGCCGCGCCGTCATCTTCGCCAGCTGCGTGGTGATCTGGTCGAACGCCGGGAACACGAACCCGTCGAACTGGATCTCGATGACGGGCCGGAAGCCGCCCATCGCGAGGCCGATCGCGGTGCCGACGATGCCGGACTCCGCGAGCGGGGTGTCGAGCACGCGCTGCTCGCCGAAGTCACGCTGCAGATGCTCGGTGACGCGGAACACCCCGCCGAGACGGCCGATGTCCTCGCCCATGAGGATCACCCGAGAGTCATCCTCCATCGCCTTGCGCAGCCCTGCGTTCAGTGCCTTGCTGAACGGCATCGTCTCGATGCGCGCCACGGCGCTGGTGCCGGCCGCCGCGCTGGTGTCGGCCGCCGCCGTCTGGTCGATCACGGTCATCACTCACCCTCCTGGAACGAGGCCTCGTACTGCGCCTGCCACGCCTTCTGCGCGGTCATGAGCGGATGCGGCTCGCTGTACACGTTGTCGAAGATCGCCTCCGGCCCGGGAGCGGTGAGCGCGAGGGTGCGCACGCGCAGGTCTTCGGCGGCGTCCGCAGCCTCGGACTCGACATCGGCGAAGAGAGATCCGGCGGCGCCCCGGTTCTCGAGGAACGCGCGCATCCGGGTGATCGGATCGCGCCGCGCCCACTCCTGCTCCTCGTCGCTGCCGCGGTACTTGGTCGGGTCGTCGCTCGTGGTGTGCGCGCCCATGCGGTACGTGACCGCCTCGATCGCGCGGGGTCCCGCGCCGCCGCGAGCCTCGTCGAGCGCACGGCGGGTCACGGCGTAGCTCGCGAGCACGTCGTTGCCGTCGACCCTGACCGACTCGATGCCGTAGCCGGCGCCGCGCTGCACGAGCGGCACGCGGGACTGGGTCGAGACGGGCACCGAGATGGCCCAGTGGTTGTTCTGCAGGAAGAACACCTCGGGCGTCTGGTAGCTCGCGGCGAACACCATCGCCTCGTGCACGTCGCCCTGACTGGACGCGCCGTCGCCGTAGTAGACCATCACGGCCTCGTCGCGGTCGACGTCGCCGGTGCCGCACTTGCCGTCGAAGACCAGGCTCATCGCGAGGCCGGTGGCGTGCAGGGTCTGCGAGCCGAGCACGAGCGTGTAGATCCGGGTCTTGCCGTTCTTCGGGTCGGACGGATCCCAGCCGCTGTTCGAGGTGCCGCGCATCAGCTTGATGATGTCGACGGGATCGACCCCGCGGATCCGGGTGACGGCGTGCTCGCGGTACGACGGGAAGATCGTGTCCTGCGGGCGCGAGGCGCGGGCGGATCCGACCTGCGCGGCCTCCTGACCGCGGCTCGGCGGCCACAGCGCGAGCTGCCCCTGCCGCTGCAGATGCGTCGCCTGCTCGTCGATCGCGCGGATCACGACCATGTCGCGATAGAACTGCTCGAGGTCGCTGTCGGGCAGCGCCTCGATGAGCGAAAGGTACTCGTCGGCGGCGGGACTCGGAGCGAAGGCTCCCTCGGCGTCGAGGACGCGGACGGTGGCGGAATCGGCGGTCACGTTGTCTACGGTAACCGAGCTTTCCGCGTCAGCAGTGGAGGGTGCGCACAAACGATGCCGCGGCTCCTGTGACGATCCCCACCGACGCATGCGCCTGCGCGGATATCCAGGCCTCCCACGCATTTATGCCAGGTCCCTCTAGCTTTTTGCATGGGAGTCCTTGCATCGGCGGATCCTGCCCGCGTATCAGCGGCGGGCTCAGCCCCGCTGGGTGGCCGCGACGTCGAGCACCCGCTGCAGGGACGCCTCCTCGCCGACCGAGATGCGGATCCCGTCGCCGGCGAACGCGCGGACGATGAGCCCGGCCTGCTCGAAGGCCGCGGCCACGTCGACGGTCGCCGCGCCGGTCGGCAGCCAGACGAAGTTGCCCTGGGCATCCGGCACGTCCCAGCCCTGGGCGCGGAGACCCTCGACCAGCACGGCGCGGCGCTGCACGATCACGGCGACGCGGGCGAGCAGTTCGTCCTCGGCGTCGAGGCTGGCGATGGCGGCGCGCTCGGCGGCGGCGGTCACCGACAGCGGCACGGCCGTGCTGCGGGCCGCGTCCAGCACCCGCGGGTGGCCGATCGCGTAGCCCACGCGGAGGCCCGCGAGCCCGTACGCCTTGGAGAACGTGCGCAGCACCACCACGTTCGGGTGCGCGTCGAAGATCCGCGCGGCGAGCCCGTCGACCGCGTCGGGCGCGGTCACGAACTCGGCATAGGCCTCGTCGAGCAGGATCAGCACGTCGGCCGGAACCTTCGCCAGGAACGCGGCGAACTCGGCGCCGGTGACGATCGGACCGGTCGGGTTGTTCGGGGTGCACACGATGATGACGCGGGTGCGCTCGGTGACGGCCGCGGCCATGGCGTCGAGATCGTGCCGGGAGTCGGCCAGCAGCGGCACCTGCACGCCGGTCGCGCCCGCCACGAGCGGCAGCCCGGGATAGGCCTCGAACGAGCGCCACGCGTAGATCACCTCGTCGCCGACGCCGGCGGCGGCCTGCACGAGCTGGTACAGGATCGCGACACTGCCGGATGCGACATGGACCCCGTCGGGGGCCACGCCGTAGCGCTCCCCCAGCCGCGCGCGCAGCGCCCCCGCGGTCGCATCGGGGTAGCGGTTCATCGGCGTCGTGTCGGCGAGGGCCGCGACGACCTGCGGCAGCGGGTCGAACGGGTTCTCGTTGCTGGACAGCTTGAACGCGTCGGCGCCCGCCTGCTTGCCCTGGCGGTAGGGCGGCAGGGCCGCGATCTCTTCACGGATACGGGGCAGGATCGGAGCGCTCACGCGTCGAGTCTAGATCCGGATTCCCCGGCCGTTCCCGGGCTGTGGTGCGAGAATCGGCGTCATGAGGTTTCTCATCCGCGTCATCGTGAATGCGTTCGCCATCTGGGTGGTCAGTCTGATCTCGATCCTCGAGGTCACCGTCACCCCCTATCCGCCGGGCGGACAGATCCCGCTGATCGTCACGCTGCTCGTGATCGGGGCGGTGTTCGCGATCGTCAACACGATCATCGGCACGGTGCTCAAGATCGTGGCGTTCCCGCTGTACATCCTGACGCTCGGGCTGATCTCGCTCGTCATCAACGGATTCCTGCTCTGGATCGCCGCCTGGATCACCGGATTCTGGGGCTGGGGGCTGCACGTGGGCGGCTTCGGCTGGACGATCCTCGCCGCGCTGCTCATCGCCATCATCAACGCCGTCTTCGCCGGGATCCTGCGCCCGCAGCGGCACCGCGACCGCGACCGCTGACCGCTCACCACTGCGGTGACGCATCCGGGAGCACGGTCGTCGCCGTGTAGTCCCGGGAGGTGATCTTCGCCCCGTCCAGCGCGGCGAAGTGCTCGCGGATGACGTCCATCCGGGGGTCGCCGGACTGCTCCGCGCGACGCACCGTCTCCTGGTACTCGGCGAGCTGGTGCGCCGGCATGTGCGGGTCGATGCCATGGCCCGGCACGGCCGTGCGCGTGATGACGAGGCTGTCCGGCGACCCGGTCCCGTCCGCCGCACCGCCCCCCGCGAGCACGGCGACGAGGTCGTCGGTGTGCCGCACGGCGACGTCGAGCACGTCGGCGGGCAGCTGCGGCTCGATCGGCGAGCCCACGGTGAAGACGCCCTGCACGTCGAACTCGCCGGACTGCGCGATCAGGCCCGTGATCATCCCGCCCTGCGAATAGCCCACCAGGTCTACCGGAGTGCTCGCATCGGCCCCCGCGTCCTTGAGCGCGGCGACGGTCGCCTTGTACGAGTCCGACTCTTCGTGGTCGAGGTAGGCGTCCTTGTTCGAGCGCATGTTCCAGGGCTCCGCCTTGCCGCCCGCGGGACGGGTGCCGTCCACATACGCCACGAAGCGCCGGGATCCGTCGTTCAGCTCGTAGGTCTCGACACGCACCTGCGGCGCCTTGCCGCTCGGCACCCGCGCGATCGCGTCGGTGAGCGAGGCGGGAGCCCGACGCACGGGCACAGGATCCGCGCCCCGGGTCACGAGCACATCGCCGGGACGCAGTGCCGGGGCCGCCGCCGGGGCATCCGCCCCGCGCACGACGGCGACGCCGGGCGTCGCCGTCAGCGGCTTCGATGCCGGCACCACCCCGCCGGAATCCCCCACGATCGCGATGCCTGCGCTCAAAATACGGCCGGCCGACAGCAGCGCGAAGAGCCCCGGGGTGATCGGCCCGAGCATGAGCGCCGCCAGGTTCTCGGGGGCGAGCGGGGACGGATCCTCCCCGAGCACGAAGCCGTCGGTGCGATGACTGTCCCACTCCTGACGCAGGGCGGCCTCGACCGCCGGAAGGTGCACGTTGTTCCGCAGCAGCTCGTCGATGCGGAGCTGGTACGCCTGCTCGAGCCGCCGATCCGTGCCCGCGATCAGATGCTGCTGCGCCCGCAGTTCGGCCAGCTCGTAGACGTCGGACAGTGTTCCGGTCGTGCTCGCGAGCCTGGTGAGCGCCTCCCCCGCGGAGCGCAGCTGCGTCGTCGCCGCCCACAGGCACGGCATCGGGCCGACGGTGGTCGCGGCGATGATGTCGGGGATCGCGAGCAGCTCCTGCTCCGCGAGGTCCACCGCGACGGACGCGTACAGGATCCGGTTGCCGATCCCGCGCAGGTCGTCGGGATCGATGGCGATGATGCCGCCGCGGGTGATGTCGATGTCGTCTCCCATCGCGCTCACCCCCGCTGCAGCGCGGACTCGATCGAGTCCACCTGGACCAGGGCGGCGAGGAGGTCGTTGCGGCGGCGCTCGAGCTCGCTGTGCACGAAATCGTTCGCTCTCGCCTGCCAGACGCACCCCTCGTCGATCGCACGCAGATCGGCGATCGTGCGCTCGATGCGCTCGCGCGCGCGGTCGCAGCGCAGCAGCGCCTCGCTGAGCAGCCAGGATCCCTGGGCGGAGTCGGGTGCGATGGTGAGCATGGGTCCACCCTGCCGATCTCGCGCCCCGCGCGGGGGCCGCGATGCGCAACCGGGGGGATCCTCGCCGGAGCGCCCGATTGTGGAGGGAGGGCGGGACGGCCCTTGCGGCAGAATGGGTGCCATGACCGAGCCGGATCCGTTCCGCGTGATCTTCGTGTGCACGGGGAATATCTGCCGGTCCCCCATGGCCGAGGTGGTCTTCCGCGACATCGCGGACAAGCAGGGCCTCGGCGACCGGATCCTGTCCACCAGCGCCGGAACCGGCGACTGGCACGTGGGCGAGCAGGCCGACACCCGCACGATCGAGGCGCTGGCCCGGCGCGGATACGACGGCACCCGGCACCGTGCCCGCCAGTTCACCTATGACGCGTTCGCGACGAACGACCTCGTGGTGGCGCTGGACCGTTCGCACGAGCGGATCCTGCAGCAGTGGGCGCGCGACGAGTCCGAGGAGGGCAAGGTCACCCTGCTGCTGTCGTTCGAGCACAACCCGTCGGTGCTCGACGTCCCCGACCCCTACTATGCCGACGCCAGGATGTTCGACGAGGTGCTCGGTATGATCGAGAGCGCGAGCCACGGCCTGTTCGGCCAGCTCGAACCCGCCATCCGGCCATCGGCACCCCGTATCTGACGTCCCCCTCCGACGCCAGCGGTGCCTCGATCAGGAGGTCTCCCCTGACTGCTCAGCTTCCGGCCCTGTCGCCGCTTCCGGCACAGCCGCTCAGCCCGCTCGACGGCCGCTACCGCACCGCGGTCGCTCCGCTCGCCGACTACCTGTCCGAGGCGGGTCTGAACCGCGCGCGGGTCGAGGTCGAGGTGGAGTGGCTGATCGCCCTCACCGACCGCTCGCTGTTCGGCACGGCGCCGCTCGCCGACACCGACAAGGAGCGCCTGCGCGGGCTGTACCGCGATTTCGGCCAGGCCGAGATCGACTGGCTCGCCGAGAAGGAGGCGGTGACCCGGCACGATGTGAAGGCCGTGGAGTACCTCGTCCGCGACCGTCTCTCCGCGCTCGGCCTGGACGCGATCGCCGAGCTCACCCACTTCGCCGCCACGAGCGAGGACATCAACTCCGCCTCGTACGCGCTCACCGTGAAGCGCGCCGTCGAGCGGGTGTGGCTGCCCGCACTGCAGGACATCATCGCGAAGCTGCGCGAGCTCGCCTCCGAGCACGCCGACGCCGCGATGCTGTCCCGCACGCACGGCCAGCCGGCCACCCCGACCACGATGGGCAAGGAGCTCGCGGTGTTCGCGTGGCGCCTGGAGCGCGTGGCGAAGCGGATCGAGTCCTCCGAGTACCTCGCGAAGTTCTCCGGCGCGACCGGTACCTGGTCGGCGCACCTCGCCGCCGAGCCGACCGTGGACTGGCCCCGTGTCGCCCGCGAGTACATCGAGGGGATGGGGATCGACTTCAACATCCTCACCACCCAGATCGAGTCGCACGACTGGCAGGTCGAGCTGTACGACCATGTGCGGCACGCGGGCGGGATCCTGCACAATCTCGCGACCGACATCTGGACGTACATCTCGCTCGGCTACTTCGCGCAGATCCCCGTCGCGGGAGCGACCGGATCCTCGACCATGCCGCACAAGATCAACCCGATCCGGTTCGAGAACGCCGAGGCGAACCTCGAGCTGTCGGGGGCGCTGCTCGGATCGCTGTCCCAGACGCTGGTGACCAGCCGCCTGCAGCGCGACCTCACCGACTCGACCACGCAGCGCAACATCGGCGTCGCGTTCGGGCATTCGCTGCTCGCGCTCGACAACCTGCGCCGGGGTCTGAACGAGATCTCGCTCTCGCGCGACGTGCTGCTCGCCGACCTCGACACCAACTGGGAGGTGCTCGGCGAGGCGATCCAGACCGTGATCCGCGCCGAGGTCACGGCCGGACGCTCCACGATCCAGGATCCGTATGCGCTGCTCAAGGAGCTCACGCGTGGTCACCGGGTCGGCGCCGCGGAGCTGGCCTCGTTCGTGCAGGGCCTGGAGATCGGCGACGACGCCAAGCAGCGCCTGATCGCGCTGACCCCGGCGACGTACGTCGGCCTCGCGGAGACGCTCGCGAAGTAGCGGGGTCCTCGGGGGTCGCGCCTCGTCGCGACCGGACCCTCAGGCCTCGGCGGGGATCGCGGCCGGCAGGACCGCGCGCTCGCCGGCGCGGTCCTTCGGCATCGCGAAGATCGCGCACAGCAGGAGCGCGGCCGTCGTCGCCGCGGCGATGAACACCCAGGTCGAGGCGTGCACGACCGCCACGGGATTCTGCGCGCCACCGCTCTGCGCCATGATCGCGTTGGAGATGGCGCCGTAGATGGCAACGCCCACCGCTGCGCCCGCCGAGCGCGCGAACGTGTTCATGCCGGTCACGGCGCCGCGTTCGCCCCAGCCGACCGAGGCCTGCGCGACGATCAGCGTGGGCGCAGCCGTCCAGCCCAGGCCGAAGCCGATGACGAACGCCACCCCGGCGACGACGAACGCGTTCGGATAGGGGCCGACCAGCGCCAGCCCGATCCCGCCCACCGTCGCGATCGTCGCCCCGATCAGCGCGGTGAAGCGGAAGCCGTGCCGCAGATAGAGGCGTCCGGCGTTCGCGGCGGAGAGCGGCCAGCCCAGCGTCAGCGCTGCCACGGCGAGGCCGGAGAGCAGCGGGACGACGCCGATGGATCCCTCCAGGTAGGCGGGGGCGAAGCTCGTGATCCCGGTGAGCAGCGCGCCGATGGCGAACGAGGCGAGCGTGGTGGTGAGGATCAGCCGGCGGGAGATGACCCGGGGGTCGATGATGGGTTCGGGCGCCCGACGCTCGACGAACACGAACGCGACCAGTGCGAGCATCCCGCCCACGAAGCAGATCGCGCTCGGCAGCGACAGCCAGGCCCACGCGTTGCCGCCCTCGAGCACGCCGAGGATCAGCCCGGTGAGCCCGATCGTGAGCAGCACCGCGCCGGGATAGTCGATCCGGTGCCGACGGCGTTCGGTCTGCTCGTGGAAGTGCCGCGACAGCATCCATCCGGCGAGCAGGCACAGCGGGATGTTGATGAAGAAGATCAGCCGCCAGGCGTCGAACTGCGCGAAGATGCCGCCGAGCGCGGGGCCGACGACCGAGGCCACCGCCCACACGCTCGCGATGTAGCCCTGCACGACGGCGCGCTCGGCGATCGTGTACACGTCGCCCACGATCGTCATGCCCATGGGGGCGACGGCGCCCGCGCCGAGACCCTGGACGAGCCGGAACAGGATCAGCGAGGTCATGTTCCACGCCAGTCCGCTGAGGATCGATCCGAGCAGGAACAGCGCGATCCCGAACATCAGGATCGGCTTGCGGCCCACGGTGTCGGAGAGCTTCGAGTAGATCGGCACGCTCACCGCCTGCGCGAGCAGGTAGATCGAGAACAGCCACGGGAACTGCTGGTAGCTGCCGAGGTCGCGCACCACGCTCGGCACCGCCGTGGCGAGGATCGTGGCGTCCATCGCGATCAGGCCGGTGGTCAGCATGATCGCGAGCAGCACCGGTCCCCGCTCGGAGCGGAAACCCACGCCGCCGCGATCGATCGTCATGCTCACCCTGGACACAAGCCTGTGAGGGCCGCCACTATTCCTGGGCGGACGCCGCGGCCCCGGCCGCCGGTCAGGACGTGGCGTCCCGCGGGCCGTCCTCGGCGGCGCCCTGGGCGGTTCCGTCGCCGGATGCGGCAGCGTCGTCTGCCTTGTCGTACAGCACCGGGCCGCTGTGCGGCTTGACGAAGTCGGCCGGGTCGATCGCGAGGATCAGGATCGACAGGATCAGCAGCGCGACGATGAAGATGCCGCCGGTGACGATGAAGGAGAGGTTCCACGGCGGGATCGCACCGTAGGTGCCGTTCGCCACGCGGCGCATGACGTCCTGGGTGAACGCGCCCGTGGCGATGAGCGTGACCGCTCCGGCGAACACGCCGCAGAGCAGGGACAGTCCGACCAGCTGAATCGGGCGCATGAGGTCGCGGCGCCGGGTCTTCTCGGTCATGCGGATCCTTCGTTCTCGGCCGGTGCCGTCGCGACGGCTCCGGCGATGGTGGGCGCCGAGGCGGATCCGTGGCCCGCCGCCTCGGCGACCCGCGACGAGCGCGGAGACAGCCCGGCGATGCCCAGGAAGACGGCGACGATCGCGGCGTAGGCGCCGAAGATCCCGACGGCGAGGGTGATGCCGGTGAGCGTGAACGACCCGGCCTGGGCGATCGAGTACTTCAGCGCGTAGGTGCTGGGCACGCAGGCCAGCGCCACAGCGAGCGCGAGCCCCAGCGATCCGATCAGGATCGCGTCGCGGGCGCCCTCCGGCGCGGGGAGGTTCTCGGCCCGGGCGATCCTGCGCGCACGGATGCCGGCGATGAGCTCGATGAACCCGGCGAGCGCTCCCCAGACGATGACGAGCACGAAGAACAGCGGCGTGGTGCGCCACATCGGAATGCTGGCCGCCATTCCGGTGAGACCGGCGACGACCGCCATCAGGACGTACGGCCAGCGCCAGCCCGGGCGGGCGGCGAGCCATCCGCCGAGCACGAAGATGAGGCCGCTGACCAGAGCGAAGCCGCTGAACACGGCGAGACCCACCGCCGCCGAGTGATCGGCGGAGAAGGTGACCATCAGCGCCGCGACCGCTGCGAAGGCGGCGCGTGCGAGCTGCACATGGTGCAGCTGGAACGTGCGGGTGGCGGGCATGACGGATCCTCGGTCGGGCGGACCCTGCCAGTCTACGCGGGGGATCCTAGGCGCCCGCTCGGGACGACGGTCCGGCGCCGGGGGCGCCGTCGGGCTCCGGCTCGTGCTCGGGGTCGGGATCCGGATCCTCCGCCGCGCGCCCGTCCCGGCGGCGGGGCTGCAGCTCGCTGAGCAGCGTGCCGGCGATGATGAGCGCGGCGCCGAGGATCGCGAGCGGGGGGATCCGCTCCCCTGCGATCCGTCCGACCACACCCGCCCAGACCGGCTCGCCGGTGTAGATGATCGTGGCGCGGGTCGCCGACACCGAGCGCTGCGCCCAGTTCATGGTGAGCTGGATCAGTCCGCTCGCGAGCCCCATCGCGATGCCCGCGATCAGCCAGACCGGATCGAACGCCGGGATCGCCTCGCCGACCGCCGGCATGGTCGAGAAGCCGAGCAGGGACGCCGTGAGCAGCTGCACCACGGTGAGCCGGCCCACGTCGAAACGGCTGCCGAACAGGCTGATCAGGATGATCTCGGCCGCGATCGGGAGGGTGCTGATGAGCGTCAGGATCTCGCCCTGACCGAGGTGGATCCCGCGGGACCCGATGCCGGCGACCAGCAGCAGCCCCACGAAGGCCAGGCCCGCGCCGACCAGGGTGAGGGCCCGCGGCGGCTTGCGCAGCACGAGCCATTGCAGCAGCGGCACGAGCGGCACGTAGAACGCCGTCATGAACGCGCTCGTACTGGAATCGATCGTCTGCAGGCCCGCGGTCTGCAGACCGTATCCGCCATAGATCGCGGCGCCGATGGCCGCGCCGGCGCCGATCTCGCGCCTGCTGATCCCGCGCAGCGAGCGCCAGAAGATCGCGGCCGCGAACAGCGCCGCGGCGAGGAAGCGGAACCCGACGAAGAACCACGGGCCGGAATGCTGCATCGCCGTGTGCACGACGAGGAAGGTACCGCCCCAGATGACCGTGATGGCGACGAGCGCCCACTCCTGCGGGATCAGCCCCAAGATGCGGCGAGAGACGGGCTGGTGCACGGGACCACGTTACGGGAGATCGCCCCGGGGTCCGCCAGGTCGTTGCGGCCGGATCAGCCGGCGGTCGCGATCCAGAGCCGCCCGGATCCGGCGACCTGCACGGAGGCGGCCCGCGTGACGAACACCGAGGTGCCCCGCGGTGCGTCGGCGGACGCGCCGTGGGAGGATGCGCCGTCCGCCGTGAGGCGGAAGGATCCGTCGGTCGTGACCGCGATCGAGGGACCGCCGAGTGCGACCGACGCGTCGCCGGTGACGGCGAGCAGCTCGAACGGCACGTCGGCGCCCGAGGCGTGGATGCGCGGGCGGTAGCTGCGCACGCCGTCGCCGGCCTCGACCGGGACGAGGTGGTCGTCGTCGCTCGCGGTGAAGGTGAGCACGCGTTCCAGCTCGGCCACGTCGACGTGCTTCGGGGTGAGGCCCCCGCGCAGCACGTTGTCGCTCGGGCCCATCAGCTCGACCCCCGCGCCGCGCAGATAGGCATGGATGTTGCCCGCCGGCAGCCACAGCGACTCCCCCGCGGCGAGCGTGATGTGGTGCAGCATCAGGGCGACGGCGATGCCCGGATCGCCCGGATAGGCCGCGGCCAGGCGCGTGACGAGCTCGAAGCGCGGATCCGTCGCGGCGGCGGCGACCAGCGCCCGCACCGCCTTCTCGACCTCAGGTCCGCCGGCGAGCAGCCAGGAGAAGCCCGCGCGCAGCCCCTCGGATCCGGCGAGCACGGCGCGCCACGGCGCGAGGTCGTCGGATCCGGATCCCGCGGCGAGCGCGTCGACGTCGGCGAGGGTCTCGGCGACCGGGCGGAAGCCGCAGAGGGCCTCGAACCCGTCCTCGAGCGCGACGATCAGCTCGGGCTTCGCGAACGGATCCTTGTAGTTGCGGAACGACGCGTCGAGCGGAATGCCGCGCGCGTTCTCGTCGGCGAAGCCCGCGGCCGCCTGCACCGGGGTGGGATGCGCCTGCAGCGAGAGCGGCGAGCCCGCGACGAGGATCTTGAGCAGGAACGGCAGCTTCTCACCGCTGGTCTGCTCCCAGTCGATCAGGGTCACCCACGGCGTCGCGGCGACCGTGCGCGCGGGGGATCCCGGATGCGCGCCCAGCCACAGCTCGGCCTCCGGGCCGCCGGATCCCGGCGTGCCGAGCACCTGCGCGACACCGTCGACCCTCCCCCACGCGTAGTCGCGCGGGTCGTTGCCGATCTCGACGAACAGGGGAGGCGTGGGCGTGCTCATCCTGCCAGCGTAGCGACCGGCGCCTGGACGCGCCGCGGCGCCCGGGCCTCGCGGAAGCGGCGGATCCGGACGAAGATGAGGACATCCGAACCCCGCAGGAGTCGAACATGAGTCAGCCCCGCCCCGCGACCGCCGCCACCGCCGCGATCCGCTCCGCCCGCGATCTGCTCTTCGCGCATGCGAGGGACTATCCGGGAGCGCGGGCGACGTTCCGCTGGCCCGCTTTCGCGGAGTTCAACTTCGGGCTGGAGTGGTTCGACGTCGTCGCCGCGGAGAACCCCGACCGCCCCGCGGTGCAGATCGTGTCGGCGGATCTGAGCAGCCGCAGCTGGTCGTACGGCGAACTGTCGCGGCGTTCGGATCAGGTCGCGAACTGGCTGAGCGGCCTCGGGATCCGCCGCGGCGACCACGTCATCGTGATGCTCGGCAACACGATCGACCTGTGGGAGACGATGCTCGCGCTCACCAAGATCGGCGCGGTCGCGATCCCCACCTCGACGCTGCTCTCCCCCGCCGACCTCGCCTACCGCGCGGAGACCGGCGAGGCCCGCGCGGTCGTGACGATGACCGCGCTCACCGACCGGGTCGCCGCGCTGCCGGCGTCGATCCTGCGCATCGCCGTCGGCGCAGACGGCGAGGCGGCGGCGGGCTGGCATGATTTCGCCGACGCGGCCACGGCATCCGACGAATTCCAGCCCGACGGCCCGACACCGGCCGACGACACGAGCCTGCTGTACTTCACCTCGGGCACGACGAGCCGGCCGAAGCTCGTGCAGCACACGCACGTGTCGTATCCGGTCGGGCACCTGTCGACCATGTGGTGGCTGGGCGTCCGTGAAGGCGATGTGCACCTGAACATCTCCTCGCCGGGCTGGGCCAAGCACGCGTGGTCGAGCTTCTACTCGCCGTTCCTGGCCGAGGCGACCGTGTTCGTGTACAACTACGAGCGCTTCGACGCGAACACCCTGATGGAGGTCATGGATCAGCACGGCGTGACCACCTTCTGCGCCCCGCCGACCGTGTGGCGCATGCTGATCCAGGCCGATCTCGGCCGCCTCGCGCACCCGCCGCGCGAGCTCGTCGGCGCCGGGGAGCCGCTGAACCCCGAGGTGATCGGCCGCGTGCGCGACGCCTGGGGCGGCACGATCCGCGACGGCTTCGGTCAGACCGAGATGACCGCGTGCGTGGGCAACTCCCCCGGCCAGGTCGTGAAGGACGGATCCATGGGGCGTCCGCTCCCGGGCTATCCGGTCGTGCTTGTGGATCCGGTCACCGGAGCGCGCGTCGACGGCGACGCCGACGGGGCCGGCGAGGGCGAGATCTGCCTCGACCTCGCCGAGCAGCCACTCGGGCTGATGGCGGGGTACTACGCGGATCCGGACGCGACCGCGCGCTCGCGCGAGGGCGGATTCCACCACACCGGCGACATCGCCACCCGCGACGCCGACGGCTACCTCACCTACGTCGGCCGCGCGGACGACGTGTTCAAGGCCTCCGACTACAAGATCTCGCCGTTCGAGCTCGAGTCGATCCTGCTCGAGCACCCCGACGTCGTCGAGGCGGCGGTCGTGCCGAGCCCGGATCCCACCCGGCTCGCGGTCCCGAAGGCGTACGTCTTCCTGACGGCGTCCGCGCACGACGACCTCGACGCCACCGCGGGCTCGATCTTCGCCTACGCCCGCGGCAAGCTCTCGCCGCACCAGTGGGTGCGCATCATCGAGTTCGTCCCGGAGCTGCCCAAGACGATCTCGGGCAAGATCCGCCGCGTCGACCTGCGTGCCCGCGAGGCCGAGCGGATCGCCGCGGGCGACGAGTCCGGCCAGCACCACGACCGCGACCACCGCTGAGTGGGGCTGCGGGGGCTCAACGCGCGTCGTAGGCCGCGCGGGACTCCTCGATCGTGGGGTGGTTGGTGATCGCCCAGCGCGCGATCGTGTGCGCGATGTCGACGAAGGTGCGACCGAGCGCGGTGAGCGCGTACTCGACCCGCGGCGGCACCTCGGCAAAGGCGGTGCGGGTCACGAGGCCATCGCGCTCGAGCTGGCGCAGCGTGAGGGTGAGCATGCGCTGCGAGATGCCGGGGATGTGCCGGAGCAACTCGCTGAACCGCATCGTGTCGCCATCGAGCGTCGCGACCACCAGCAGCGACCACTTGTCCCCGACCCGGTCGAGCACGTCGCGGATCATTCGCCCGGCGTCCGCCCCGCGAAGCTGGTGACTCCCAAGGCCGCTCTCGCCGAGCGCGGCATGGCATGGACCGAGGACTTCTCGGCGGGCGCCGTCAAGACGTTCGCGGCCCTCGAGGTGGTCGGCGCGATCGGCCTGATCCTGCCCCTGGCAACCGGGATCGCGCCGATCCTGACCCCGCTCGCCGCCACCGGTATCGCCATCATCATGATCGGCGCCGTCGTCGTGCACCTGCGCCGCCACGAGCCCGCAGCCCCGGCGATCGTCCTCGCCGTCCTCGCCGTCGCCAGCGCCGTGCTCGGCTACCTCGTGGTGCTCTGACCCACCCGGCTATCCCCATCCCGCCGGAAACGGCGTTTCGTCTCGCTGCTCCTTCGTCGCTGCTCGCTCAACGACCCCGAGGAGGGGGACCGACCGGAGCGCAGCGATCGGTCTCTCGGGCGCGCAGGCATCGGGACTGGCGGGGCTCGCGCAGCGAGCGACCCCTCAGAACTCAGCGATGACCAGCTTCTTCATCTGCATCATGTGCTCGTAGGCGTGCGGGCGCTGCATCAACTCAGCCATGTTCGACGGCACGATCTGCCAGCTCACGCCGAACGGGTCGGTGAGCCAGCCGCACTGCTCGGCGGCGGGCACGGCGCTGAGTGCGTCCCACAGCCGGTCGATCTCGTCCTGCCCGTCGCAGTCGACCTGCAGGGACAGGCCGGGCGTGAACGAGATGTCGTAGTCGGCAGGGGATGCCGCCACGGCGAAGTCCTGTCCGGCGAGCCGGAACTCCTCGTATCTGACGTTGCCGCCCACGTCGGGCATCTGGGTCAGCGGGTACTCGACCACGCGTCTCGACCCAGAGCCCGGCAGCAACGAGATGTACAGCTCGACCGCCTCCTCCGCGCGGCTCTGCACCGCCCCGTTGAACATCAGCATGGGGACGATCTCGTCGACGGTCTCGGCCGTCGGATCCGTGAGCTTCAGCTGCCAGCTGACGCCGTACTTGTCTTCGATCCATCCGTACAGGGCGCTGTACGGATACTCGCCGATGTCCATCAGCGCGAGCCCCTCCTCGCCGAGGCTGGTCCAGGTGCGGTTGATCCACGCGCGCGCGGCGCCCTCATCGCCGTCGAACCGGCGCGCGTCCACGTTCACCAGGAACGAGATCGCCGGGGTCGGGTGGAACTCGCTGCCGGCGTTGATGAGGCTGATCCGGAAGCCGTCCAGGTCGACGTCGACGACCACCGGCTGCCCGGCGAACTCCTGCTGGAACTCGGGCAACCCGTCGGCCGGATAGCGACCGGTCACCCGGGAGGAGGTGTTGTCGAACACCGACGCGTAGAAGGCCCCGACCTCTTCGGCGTTCCGATCGCACCAGATGTTCGGGATGATGCGCTGCGGCATGTCGATGCTCCCTCGCCGTTGTCCCCGCCCCCAGCGTGCGCGCTCAGACGCCCGGACGCAAGGGCTTCAGCGGCGCCCGATGCGGATTCGCGGTTTCGGCTTCGCGCTCGCGATCGGAATCGGGGCCGTGATGACCGCGTCGACCACCATGGATCCGTCGGTCGGGCCGACGACGGCGATCGCGGTGGTCGGGGTGACCTGGGCCGGATCCACCCGCATGCGGCCCAATTCGCGATGCGCCTTGAGATACGCAGGGATCAGCAGCACGGTCGCGCCGATCCACGCCAGCGGGTTGCTCAGCACCACGCCGGGGTATCCGATCAGCGCCCCCAGCACGACCGCGGCGCCCACGCGCATGACGAGCTCGATCACGCCGGTGATCGTCGGGATCAGGGCGTGGCCGAGCCCCTGCAGCACCCCGCGCAGCACGAACAGCACCGCGAGCGCGGTGTAGCTCAGGCCGTTGATCAGCAGCATCAGGGCGGCGAGGCGGACGACCTCGTCGGATCCGGATCCGATGAACAGGCGGACCATGAAGGATCCGAACAGCACCAGCAGCGCGCCGAGGACGACCGCCGTGATGACGGCCATCCAGATCGCCTCGGAGACGCCGCGGCGGATCCGGTCGGGGCGTCTCCCGCCGAGGTTCTGCGCCGCGTACATCGAGGCCGCGAGTCCGATCGACTGCAGGAAGGCGATGGCGATGCTGTCCACGCGCGAGGCCGTCGTGTAGGCGGCCACGGCCTCGGCACCGAGGGTGTTCAGGGCGACCTGCACGGTGATCGTGCCGATCGCGATGATCGAGGCCTGGAAGCCCATCGGCAGCCCGAGGCGCAGGTGCTCGGCGAGGTCGGCGCGGGAGACCTTCCAGTCGGCGCGGTGCACGTGCAGCACCGGGAGCCTGCGCCACACGTAGAGCAGGCACAGCACGACCGACACGGCCTGCGCGACCACCGTCGCCAGGGCCGCGCCCGCGACGCCCCATTCGAACACGCCCACCATCAGGATCACGAGCACGATGTTCAGCGCGCACGACACCGCGAGGAACACCAGCGGCGTGCGGGAGTCGCCGATCGAGCGGATCACGGCGGACAGGTAGTTGAAGAACATCACGGCGCTGCCGCCGATGAACGTCACCTCGGTGAACACCGTCGCCTGGTCGAGCAGGATCGGCGGGGTCTGCAGCAGCTCGAGCAGAGGGCGCGAGACCAGCGGGCCCGCCACCGAGATGATCACGGCCGCGGCGCCGGTGAGCAGCGTCCCTGTGGCCACGGAGCGGCGCACGGCGGCGTGATCCCCTGCGCCGAACGCCTGCGCGGTGGGGATCGCGAAGCCGCTGCTGAGCCCCCACGCGAAGCCCAGGAGCAGGAAGATCAGGCTGCCGGTCGCACCGACCGCGGCGAGCGAATCCACGCCGAGATGGCGCCCCACGACGATCGCGTCGGCGAACTGGTACAGCTGCTGCACGACGTTGCCGATCAGCAGGGGGATGGCAAAGGCGAGGATGACGCGCCAGGGGCGGCCTGTGGTGAGGGGCGTGGCCATGAGAGCTCTTCGGGGGACGGAGGTGAGCGGAACCGAGCAATCCTATCGAATCGATTCGAGCCCTGTCGACGCCTGGCGGTGTGTTTCTCGGAAAGCGCTTGCGTCGGATCCGTGCGCGTCGCCGGATCCGTGGCCCTCCTTCGGACATGTACGCGATCTTCGGACGTCTTCCCCCGGATCCGTCCGAAGATGCTGCACAACTCCGCAGCAGCGCACGTGGGTGCGGGCGGCAGGCCGGAGGCCGCAAGCCCGGAGCGCCCGCGACAAGAGGCCAGTCAGTGCCCGACGTACGAGTTCTGCGCTTCGTTGTAGCGGTCGCCGGCGACCCCGATGCGCCGGGCGAGGGCGTCGAGATCGGCTCGCTCGTCGGCCGAGAGCGCGACCGCGGCGGATCCGGCGTTCTCCGCGATCCGCGACGTGCGGCGAGTACCCGGGATCGGAACGATCCAAGGCTGCTGTGCGAGCAGCCAGGCGAGCGCGATCTGGCCCGGCGTCGCCTCCTTCGCGGCGGCGAGCGCGGTGACGTGGTCGACGATCTGCTGGTTCGTGGCCCGGTTCTCCGCCGTGTAGCGGGGGATCGTCGCGCGGATGTCGCCGTCGGCGAAGGCCGCGTCCGCGCCGACCGTGCCGGTGAGAAACCCCTTGCCCAGCGGGCTGAACGGCACGAACCCGATGCCCAGCTCGGCGAGCACCGGCAGCACCTCGGCCTCAGGTTCCCTGGTCCACAGCGAATATTCGCTCTGCACCGCGGTGACGGGGAATTCGGCGTGGGCACGACGGATGGTCCCCGCGGCTGCCTCCGACATCCCGAAGTGACGCACCTTGCCCTCCCGCACAAGCTCTCCGACGGTGCCGGCCACATCCTCGATCGGGACGGACGGATCCACCCGGTGCTGATAGAACAGGTCGATCACGTCGGTGCGGAGGCGACGCAGTGAGGCCTCGGCGACGCGGCGGATCTGCTCCGGGCGACTGTCGACCCCGGTGTAGCGACCGTCCTCCTCGATGCGCCAGCCGAACTTCGTGGCGATCACGACGTGATCCCGGACGGTTTCGAACGCCTCGCCGACCAGTTCCTCATTGACATACGGTCCGTAGACCTCAGCGGTGTCGATGAACGTGACGCCCAGGTCGAGGGCCGAACGGAGCACGCCGATCATGTCCTCGCGGGTGCCGGGATTCGGTCCGTAGCTCTGCGACATGCCCATCGCGCCGAGCCCGACCGCCGAGACGGTGAGGCCGGCGCCGTCGATGCCGCGGCCGAGGATGCGTGTGTGCATGGGGTGCTCCTTCGTTGCGGATCCGTGGCACGGATCCTGACGTCGGCTCCAGCCAACTCCGAAGTCGCGCTCGCCGCCAGGGTCCGTCAGTACCTGTTACCCGGTGCGCTCGCTCGGAGTTGTACACGAACTTCGGACGGATCCGAGGAATCGCTCCGAAGTTGCTGCACAACTCCGCGGCAAGAGACCGCAAGCGCGGGCGTGGGCGAGATCCGCAGGCCGGATCCGCAGGCCGGATCCGGCGCGGGCGCCCAGCTCAGCGGAAGCGGCGCAGCCGCAGGCTGTTGCCGACCACGAACACGCTGGAGAACGCCATCGCGGCCCCCGCGAGCATCGGATTCAGCAGGCCCAGCGCGGCGATCGGGATCGCGGCCACGTTGTACGCGAAGGCCCAGAACAGGTTCCCCTTGATCGTGCCGAGGGTGCGGCGGGAGAGCCGGATCGCGTCGGCCGCCGTGCGCAGGTCGCCGCGCACGAGCGTGATGTCGCTCGCCTCGATCGCGACGTCGGTGCCGGTTCCCATCGCCATGCCGAGATCCGCGGTGGCCAGCGCCGGCGCGTCGTTCACGCCGTCCCCCACCATCGCGACGACGCGGCCTTCCGCCTGCAGCCGCGCGACGACCTCGACCTTGCCCTCGGGCAGCACCTCGGCGATGACCTCCGTGATCCCGACCTCCGCCGCGATCCGGCGGGCGACCACCTCAGTGTCGCCGGTGAGCAGGATCGGCGTGAGCCCGAGCCGCTTGAGCTCGGCGACCGCCTCGGCGCTGGTGGGCTTGACGGTGTCGGCGATCACGAGGATCCCGCGCGCGGATCCGTCCCAGCCGACCGCGATGACCGTCTTGCCGCCGGCCTCGGCATCCGCCTTCGCCGCCGCGACCGCCGGGCTCAGGTGCAGGGACCAGTCCGCGAGCAGCGCCTCGCGCCCGACGAGCACGGCGTGCCCCTCGACGACGCCCTGCACCCCGCGTCCCTCGATGTTCTGGAAGGACTCGACCCTCGGGAGGGTGAGGGAGCGCGTTTCGTCTCGCTCGGCTCCGCCGTGCTCGCTCAACGACCCCGAGGGCGCCACCGGAAGAGACCCGGCGAGGGCGGCACGCGCCACGGCCTGCGCGATCGGGTGCTCGGAGGCGTGCTCCACCGCACCCGCGAGGCGGAGCAGCTCGGCCGGATCCGTGCCCTCCTCGGTCACGATCTCGACGAGCGCCATCCGGCCGCTGGTCACCGTGCCGGTCTTGTCGAGCACGATCGTGTCGACCTTCCGGGTGGACTCGAGCACCTCCGGGCCCTTGATCAGGATCCCGAGCTGCGCCCCGCGCCCGGTGCCGACGAGCAGCGCCGTCGGGGTGGCGAGGCCGAGGGCGCACGGGCAGGCGATCACGAGCACCGCGACCGCGGCGGTGAAGGCGGCCGTCGCCGGGAACCCGATGCCGAGCCAGACGGCAAGGGTGACCACGGCGATCCCGATCACGATCGGCACGAACACACCGGAGATCCGGTCGGCGAGGCGCTGCACCTCGGCCTTGCCGGTCTGCGCCTCCTCGACGAGGCGCGCCATCTGCGCGAGCTGAGTGTCGGATCCGACCCGTCGCGCGCGGATCACGAGACGTCCGCCCGCGTTGACCGTTCCACCGGAGACCGCGTCGCCCGCCGCGACCTCGACCGGCACCGACTCCCCGGTCAGCATCGAGGCGTCGACGGCGCTGGATCCTGCGACGACCACGCCATCCGTGGCGATCTTCTCGCCCGGCCGCACGACGAACTCGTCGCCGACGGCGAGCTGGGCGATCGGGATCCGCAGTTCGGATCCGCCCCGCACGACCGCCACATCCTTCGCGCCGAGTTCGACCAGTGCTCGCAGCGCCGCCCCCGCCTGCCGCTTGGAGCGCTTCTCGAAGTAGCGCCCGGCAAGGATGAACACGGTCACCCCGGCGCCGACCTCGAGGTAGATGCTGCTCGCGCCGGTGCCCGCTTCGAGCGCGAAGGAGAACTCGTGGCGCATGCCCGGCATGCCCGCGGTGCCGAGGAACAGCGCGTACAGCGACCACCCGAACGCGGCCAGGGTGCCCATCGAGATGAGCGTGTCCATGGTGGCCGCGCCGTGGCGCAGATTCAGCCAGGCGGCGCGGTGGAACGGCCAGGCGCCCCAGACGATCACCGGAGCGGCGAGCGCGAGAGAGGCCCACTGCCAGTACGTGAACTGCAGCGCGGGGATCATCGCCAGCGCGACGACCGGGACGGTCAGGATCGCGCTGACGAGGAGCCGGGTGCGCAGCGAGAGCAGCTCCGGGTCGGCCGCGCGGCCTGCGGACCCTTCGACGGGCTCAGCGATCGCCGACTCAGGGGCCGCCGGCTTCGGCAGCACGGCCGAGTAGCCGATGTCCTCGACCCGGGCGATGAGCACCGCGGGATCGAGGCCGTCGGGGAGCGCGACCTTCGCCTTCTCCGTCGCATAGTTGACCGTCGCGGTGACCCCGTCGAGCTTGTTCAGGGTCTTCTCGATGCGGTTCGCGCAGGAGGCGCAGGTCATCCCGCCGATCTCGAGCTCCACGCTGTTCGCGTTCATAGGTGCGTCTCCTTTCGAGAGAGTGGGGGTCGTCAGTGCTGGTGCGGATCCTTGGCGTCCAGGACGAACGCGGCCGAGTGCACGGCCCCGGAGACCTGGAAGTCGAAGTAGAGCAGATAGCGGCCGGCCGTGGGCACGTGCGCGGCGAAGCGGACCTCCGGGCCGGAGACCGCTCCGCTCGCCGGCACGTCGCCCTCGGGGTGCACGTGCAGATAGGCGAGGTCGCCCTCGCGGAGCGCCACCAGATGCCCGTAGGCGCCCAGATACGGCTGCAGTGTCGTCACGGGGGCGCCGTCGCGGCTGATCGTGACGGTCAGCTCCGAGGCGTCTCCCGGGACGAGGTCCCCGGAGATCCGCGCGTCGAATCCGTCGATCGTGGTCTCGCGGCTTGTCGCAGAGGCCACCGGGGTGAAGGATCCCGCGACGTCGACCGTGCGCGTGAGCGTCACGGCGTCGCCACCCTCCGCGGCGAAATCGGTGAAGACCCGATACGTGCCGGCTTCCGCCCAGGCCCAGGGGATGCTCCAGGTGCCGGTCGTCGTGCCGAGCACGGGGTGCACGTGGCGGAACTGCGTGCCGTCGCTGCGGACGACGATGAGGTGCAGCTCCTTCTCGTGCTGGCGCTCGTAGGCGGTGACCGCGGTGCCGGATCGGTCCAGGATCCGGAAGCTCAGCAGGCCCTGATCTCCGGTCGCGGTCGGTGCGACCACGGGGGCGAGCGTGTAGCCGTCGGCGAAGAGCGAGACTCCTGCCGGGGCGTCCGACCCCGCCATGGCCGCGTGATCCATGGATCCGTGCTCCATGGATCGGTGCCCGCCGGATCCGTGCGCGTCGTGCCCGTCCATCAGGCGCGGACGGCTTGGTATCCGGCCTCGTCGACCGCCGCGAACACCGCGTCGTCATCGAGGTCCGCCGTCGAGGTCACCACGAGGCGGCCGGAGGCGGCGCTGACGTCGATGTCTTCGACGCCGGCGATCCCGCCGACCTCGCGGCGGACGGACGCCTCGCAGTGCCCGCAGCTCATCCCGGTCACCTGGTACTCGGTGGTGGTCATGTCGTCTCCTCCGTTCGACACCCCGCTCGGGCATCTGGATAACCACAACCATATACCCCTGGGGGGTATTCCGGATCCGTGGGGTGCTGCTCAGATCCGGAAGTACGAGATCGCCCGGCAGGCACGACAGCCAGATGACGAGCCAGCCCGCGGCCCGCCCACGCAAGTTTCCGAGTTACGCCTCGTCGTGCACGACCGCCTGAAGCGCGCGGATGACTGCTCCCCGGAGCCCGCGGTCGAGGAGCCCGCCCGACGCGAGCGGGCCGGAGGAATCCTGTCCGAGGAGGGGAAGCAGAGCGAGGGCCGAGCGCACCTCGGGGGTCATCCGCGCGACCTGCCAGCGGATCTCGCGTTCGGTTGCAGCGTCGCCCTCGTCGCCCTCGGCCGCGAGGCCCGCCGCCTCCGCGGCATACGCCGCCGCACCCAGCGCATGAGCACCCACGTGTGCCACACCGGAGGCCTGCGCGGCCGACCGCGCCGCCGCGATGGCTGCGGGTGCGCCGACGGCGGATGCCGCGCGTCCCGCGACGAACCTCCGGCGGATCTCCTCCGCGGCGCTCAGTTCGCCACGGGAGTAGGCACGAGCGCGGGCGATCGCGTCCCGCGGCCGATCGTCCGCGGGAGCTTCCGCCTCGAACAGCCCGAGCACCCGCTCGGCGCAGTCAGCGGCCCAGCCCGCGACGAGCCGGCGATCCCGGTCGTTCAGCGCCTGCGGTGATCCCACGCCTCATCCTCGCACTTCCGGCCCATCCGTGACTCGACGCCAGGAGGCGCCCCTGCGCCGACGGCCGGTCGGAGCAGGAGCGGCTCGCGGCTCCGTAGACTCCGCACATGCGCATCGTCGTGTCCGGCACCCATGCGACCGGGAAGAGCACGCTCATCTCGGATTTCGCGCTGGCTCACCCGGAGTTCGCCGTCTTGCCGGATCCGTTCGAGCTGGTCGACGAGACGACGGGATCGGGCGCGGGATCCTTCGTCGCCCAGCTGCGGATCAGCGCCGAGCGGCTCCTGGCGCCCGCCTCCCGCCGGGCCGTGATCGCTGAGCGCGGACCACTCGACTTCCTCGCCTACCTCGACGCTCTCGACGCGCTCGGACGCTCGTCGGCCGCAGCCGGGCTGCTGCGCCGCGAAGCACCCCTTGCCGCCCGCGCGATGGCCGGCGTCGACCTGATCGTGCTGCTCGGCGGTGACCAGCGGATCGCCGTCCCCGATGACGAGGATCCTGAGCTGCGGGAGGCGATGGCCGCCTCCCTGCTCGAACTGGCCGACGACGAGGACCTGACCGGCGCCGCTTCGGTCATCGAATTGCACGGAGATCCGGCGCAGCGCCTGGCCGGGCTGGAGGCCGCCGTCGCCGCGCTGGAGGGCTGAGAGTCCTCACCCCTCGCGCTGCATCGCGATGCCGTAGCCGGTGGTGCCGAGCGTGCGCATCAGCGCCATCGACAGGAAGATGTAGTGCTCCGGGCCGCGGGCGGTCTCGATGCCGCCGAGAGCACGCCCGGATCCACGGGAGGTCTCACCGTTCTCCGCGCCCTGTGAGCGAGATGTCACGTCGCGCACACATCACGGCAATAGCGGCGTCATCGGCCCTGCCTAGGTTGACCTCATCGATCACCAGAGAAGAGGTCCGTCATGGATTCGCACCACATCGATCTCGTCCAGTCCACCTTCGCCTCCGTCGTCCCGATCTCCGATCTGGCGTCGAGGATCTTCTACGACGAGCTCTTCGCTCTCGAACCCGATCTGCGCGCCCTGTTCGCCGACGACCTGACCGAGCAGCGCCGCAAGCTCATGATGATGCTCGGAGCGGCCGTCAACGGGATCGGCGACTGGGAGTCGACCGCTCCGGTCGTGCGCGAACTCGGCTCCAGGCATGTCGGGTACGGGGTGCAGCCCGCCCACTTCGGCGCGGTGGGGGCGGCGCTCCTGACCACGCTCGAGAAGGGCCTGGGCGACGCGTTCACCCCGGCCGTCCGGGAGGCGTGGACGGAATGCTACGTCCTGATCTCGTCGGAGATGAAGGATGCGATGCTCGCGGCAGGGACACCGGAGGTCGCGTCCGTCTGACCGGATGACCCCGCCGCGCCCGCACTCTCGTGTGCGGTCTTGCGTCAGACGGTCAGCGCCTGCTCCAGGTCGGCGAGCAGGTCGGACACGTCCTCAAGGCCGACGGAGAGGCGCACCACCTCCACCGGCACAGCCGCCTCGGTGCCGCGCACCGAAGCGTGCGTCATCGCGTCGGGGTAGTTGACCAGCGACTCCACGCCGCCGAGCGACTCGGCCAGCTGGAACACCCGCGTCGACTCGGCGAACCGACGGGCCGCCTCCCCTGTCTCCAGCGCGACCGACACGATCCCGCCGAAGCCCGACATCTGCCGCGCGGCGAGCTCGTGACCGGGGTGCGACGGCAGTCCAGGGTAGTAGACACGGGCGACGCGCGGGTGCGCGTCGAGGAACTCGGCGACCGCCTGCGCGTTGGCGTTGTGCTGGCGCATCCGCACCGGCAGGGTCTTGATGCCGCGCGTGGTGAGCCAGGCGTCGAAGGGTCCGGAGACGGCCCCGACCGCGAACTGCAGGAAGCGGACCTGCTCCGCGAGCGCGTCGTCGCTCAGCACGACCGCGCCGCCGACCACGTCCGAGTGCCCGCCCAGGTACTTCGTGGTGGAGTGCACCACGACGTCGGCGCCGAGCGCGAGCGGCCGCTGCAGCACCGGGGTGGCGAAGGTGTTGTCGACCACGACGACAGATCCGGCCGCGTGCCCGATCTCAGCGAGCGCCGCGATGTCGGAGATCCGCAGCAGCGGGTTCGACGGCGTCTCCACCCAGAGCACGCGCGGGGCGCGCTCGGCGACGGCGGCGCGCACCGCATCGAGGGAACTCATGTCCACCACCTGCACGGTCACTCCCCACGCGCCGAGCACCCGCGAGATGAGCCGGAAAGTGCCGCCGTACACGTCGCTGCCGAGCAGCACGTGGTCGCCGGGGGCGAGGATCGCGCGCAGCAGGGTGTCCTCCGCGGCGAGCCCCGAGGCGAACGAGTAGGCGTGGGTGCCGCCCTCGAGCGCGGCGAGCTGCGCCTGCAGCGCATCGCGGGTCGGGTTGGCGCTGCGGCCGTACTCGTAACCCTGGCGGAGCCCGCCGATACCGTCCTGCACGAACGTCGTCGACAGGTGCAGCGGAGGGATCACCGCCCCGGTGTGCGGATCGGCGGCCTGGCCGGCGTGGATGGCGGCGGTGGCGATCTTGTCCGTCTCGATGGTCATGTTCGGATCCCTTCGGTGCTCGCGCGTCAGCCGCGCGCGGTCGGTGCGGCGCCGGGCACGGCGAACCCGTGCCCGGTCATCCAGTCGTCGTCGTAGAACTTGTCGAGATAGCCGCGGCCGTGGTCGGGCAGCAGCACGACCACCACGTCCTCTTCGCCGAGCGGCTCGGCCACCCGGAGCGCGGCCACGACGGCCATGCCGCTGGATCCGCCGACGAGCAGCCCCTCCTCGCGGGCGAGTCGCCGGGTCATCGAGAACGACTCGGCGTCGGAGACGCGTTCGTAGCCGTCGACGACGGATCCGTCGAAGGTGTCCGGCAGGAAGTCCTCCCCGACCCCCTCGACCAGGTAGGAGTGGATCGGGCCGCCGGAGTAGAGGGATCCCTCCGGATCGGCGCCGATCACGCGCACGCGGCCCTCGCTCGCGTCTTTGAGGAAACGCCCGGTGCCGCTGATCGTGCCGCCCGTGCCGATGCCCGCGACGAAGTGCGTGATGCGTCCCTCCGTGTCGGCCCAGATCTCGGGGCCGGTGGACTCGTAGTGCCCGCGCGGCCCGTTCTGGTTGGCGAACTGGTTCGGGTGGAACGCCCCGGGGATCTCACGGGCGAGCCGCGCGGCGACGGAGTAGTACGACTCGGGGTGCTCCGGCGGCACCGACGTCGGCGTGACCACGACTTCGGCACCGTAGGCCCGGAGCGTCGCGACTTTGGACCCGTCGAACTTGTCCGGCACGACGAAGACCATACGATAGCCGCGCTGCAGCGCGATCAGCGCGAGGCCGACGCCGGTGTTGCCGCTCGTCGCCTCGACGATGGTGCCGCCGGGACGGAGCAGTCCGTCGCCTTCGGCCGCGTCGATGATCGAGCGAGCGATGCGATCCTTGGCGGAGCCACCGGGGTTGAAGTATTCGACCTTCGCGAGCACGGTCGCGCGGATCGGACCTCGGTCGCCGGTCGCGCCGGTGACGGAGGAGAGACGGACGAGAGGCGTCGCGCCGACGAGATCGGCGACGTGGCTGGCGTAGCGCACGGAGAGTGTCCTGAACGGTCGTCGCGCGAGAGAGCGCGGAGCTGGCTGTGGTCGTCGAAGGAGGCGCGGATCGCGCTCAGAGACGACAACGACAGGACAGTGCCACGGGACCAGGGTACGCCTCGCGCCTGCAGATCTGGTTCCCCTGGCCGTAACAGTGCGTGTAACAAAGCGACCGTCCCAGAAGTACCAATTCTTGGTACATTTGGCACATGGCACAGAACACGTCGATCAGTCTGGACGACCACTTCGCGGGCTTTCTCGCTCACCAGGTCTCGACGGGCCGCTACCGGTCCGCGAGTGAGGTCGTGCGCGCCAGTCTGCGGCTGCTCGAGGACCGGGAGGCGCAGCTGGCCGCGTTGCGTGCGGCCCTCATCGCCGGCGAGGAGAGCGGAGCGCCGGAACCCTTCGACTTCGACGTGTTCATCGCGGCGAAGAAGTCGTGAGCATCTACCGGCTGACGCCGGCCGCGATCCGAGATCTGTCGTCGATCTGGGATTACACGCAGGAACGCTGGGATGCACAGCAGGCCGAGAAGTACGTGACCGAGATCCGAGCCGGGATCGAACGCGTGGCGGAGCGTCCCGAGCGGGGCCGCCCCTGCGATGAGGCCCGCGAGGGGTATCGCGGCTATGCCGTCGGCAGCCATCTCATCTTCTACATCCCACGCGCCGACGCCGTGGACGTCATCCGTATCCTGCATCAGCGGATGGATCCGGCACGGCACCTGTGAGGTTCGCGTCGGCCCCGTCGAGAGTCTCAGGGACCGGAAAGCCTCAGGCCCGGTGCAGCGCGTCTTCCAGGGCGACCCAGCCGAGCATCGCGCACTTCACCCGGGCCACGTACCGCGAGACGCCGGTCAGCGCCGCGGCGTCGCCGTAGACGTCCTCGTCGAGCTCGACCGCACCCCGCGAACGCAGCGCCTCGCGGAAGCCGTCGATCAGCTCAGCGGCTTCGGCACGCGATCGACCCACGACGAGTTCGGTCAGCATCGACGCGGAGGCCTGCGAGATCGAGCACCCGGATCCGTCCCAGCTCACCTCGGCGATCAGATCGCCGTCGGCACCGCCGCCGCTGGTCGTGATCCGCGCTCGCAGGGTGATCTCGTCGCCGCAGATCGGGTTGCGCTGGTGCGATTCGGCGGTGTGCGGATCGCCCTCGGCGCCGAGCAGGCCCTTGCCGTGAGGGCGCTTGGAGTGGTCCAGGATCAGCTCCTGGTAGAGGTCGTCGAGGCCGCTCACTTCGACTCCCTCTGGTCGCTCAGTGCATCGCATGCGCGCACTCCCGCCGCGATCGCCCCGTCGACGCCGAAGTACGCGCGCACGCCGGAGACGGCCTCGAGCATCCGGTCCACGTCCTCGATCGTGTTGTAGAGCGCCGCCGAGGCGCGCACCGATGCGGTGACGCCGAGGCGCGCGTGCACGGGCTCGGCGCAGTGATGCCCGACGCGCACCGCGACGCCGCGCGCGTCGAGGAACTGGCCGACATCGTGCGCGTGCACGCCGTCGACCACGAACGCCTGCAGTGCGACGCGCTCGGCGCCGTCCGCGGCGCCGAGCAGCCGCACCCCGTCGATCCCCGCAAGACCTTCGCGCACCCGCCGCTCGAGCATCTGCTCGTGCGCGTGCACGGCGGCCATGCCGAGCCCCTCGAGGTAGCGCACAGAGGCCGCGAGCGCTATCGCCTGCGACACCGGCTGCGTGCCGGCCTCGAACCGCTGCGGCGGCGGCAGGAACTCTGTGCGCTCGAAGGTGACGTGGGTGATCATCGATCCGCCGGTGAGAAACGGCGGCAGCGCCGCGAGCACCTCGCGGCGACCGTAGAGTCCGCCGATCCCGTAGGGGCCCTGCATCTTGTGTCCGGAGAACACGGCGAGGTCGACACCGAGTCCGGGCAGGTCGAGCGGAAGGTGCGGTGCGGACTGGCAGGCGTCGAGCACGGTGAGCGCCCCGACCCCCTGGGCGAGGGCGACGATCTCGGCGACCGGGTTGACGATGCCGAGCACGTTCGAGACGTGCGTGAAGGCGACCACGCGGGTCCGGGATCCGATGACCTCCGCCGCGTGATCGAGGTCGACGGATCCGTCGTCGCGGATCCGGATCACGCGCAGGATCGCCCCGGTGCGCGCCGCGAGCTCCTGCCAGGGCACGATGTTCGCGTGATGCTCGGCCTCGGTCACGGCCAGCTCGTCGCCGGGGCGCAGAGCGAGACGAGCGCTCGCCGGCGCGCCGCGCCCGAGGGTGGCGTTGCCGATCGCGTAGGCGATCAGGTTGAGGCCCTCGGTCGCGCCGTGGGTCCAGACCAGGTCGTCCGGCGCGGCGCCGACGAAGCCCGCGACAGCTGCCCTGGCGTCCTCATAGAGCTCGGTCGCCTCGGCGGCGAGGGTGTGCGCGCCGCGATGCACGGCGGCGTTCGAGCGCTCCAGGAAGTCGCGCTCGGCATCCAGCACGACCCGCGGTTTCTGGCTCGTGGCGGCGGAGTCGAGGTACACCAGCGGCATCCCCTGCACAGACTCGGCTAGCAGCGGGAAATCGGCGCGTACGGCGGCCACATCGAAGGCGGGAAGACTCACATATCAACGCTACGTCAGTGCAGGGTGTGGTGGATCCGTGCCCGACACATGCGATCGGCGCCCGTGCGTGATGAGCGATGCGGAAACATTCCGCCGGGAGGGTGGACAGACGCACAGCACAGGCATACGGTGACCGTGAGAACGGTATATCGGGGGGTCGTCATGCCGGACAGATCGCGAAAGTCGCGGGGTTTTGTCCCCGCCGCGATCACCGGCGCGTTCTTCGCCCTCGGCTGGGTGGCCCTGTCGATCGCTTTCGGATCCGGATCCGCTCAGGCCGCGGAGAGCACGCCTCCTCCGCCCGCAGGACTCGTGAGCACGCTGCAGAACACGGTCGCCGCCGTGCAGCACACCGTCGACGACACCGTCGTGGCCGCCGTGCCCGCTCCCGCCGCGCCTGCGCCCGCCGCGCCTGCCGCAGCCGCCGTCGCTCCCGCTCCCGCCGCCTTTACCCCGGACGCCCCCGCTGCGCCGGATGCCCACGCTGCGCCGGATGCCGTCGAGCAGTCCTCTGCTCCGCTGGTCGCCCCACTCGTCGATGCCGTCGCCCCGCTCCTTCCGCCCGTCGCGCAGACGGTGGGCGCGGCGATCGATGCCGTGGCGACCACGACGGACACGGTCGCTCCGGCGCTGAATCCCGTGCTCGCCCCGGTCGATGTGGTGCTGCAACGGGTTCCCGCCGTCCTGACGACGATGACCTCAGCGCTTCCGCGGTTGGCCGTCTCGCTCGATGACACGGTCGGGTCCGTCGCCGAGATCGCGCGCGGCACGACGGCGATCATCCCGGCGCTCGCGGTCACGCCGCGGCCGATCGTGATTCCGGCGGGCGTCGAGGCGGCCGTTCCGCGCCTATCCGCCGCATCGATGGCGGCTGCCCCCAAGCTCGCGCCGAGTTCGGCCGTCGATTCTGCCGCGGCCGTCGCGGTCCCCACCTCTGCGGTGGCGAGCACACCCGGCGCTCCCGCGCAGCCCGCGGGATCCCCCGCCGCCGATGGTCTCACCGTGCCCGGGACCGGATCCTCCGCCGGAGGCGCTTCGGGCGACGTCCGGCTGCTCGGATCCGTCTCGTCATCCTCCGCAGGCGATCGCCTGCTCACCATCCGCTCCGGATCCGCAGGCGACGATCGCCTGCCGGTGTCTCCGGTCGCGGATCACGACTCCTCTCCCGACTGATCGGGGCGCGGCCGTCCTCGGGACGGCACGTGTCATCGCGCAATCGCGCATCCCCAGATCAGAAGGAAAGAGACCATGAATCGCATTCTCAAGCGTGCTCTCTGGGGCACGCTCATCGCGGGCGGGATCACTCTCGCCGGCGCGACGGCGGCGAATGCCGCAGAGGCGCCGCCCAACGGCGCCGACTGCGGCTGCAGCGTCGTCAAGAGCACTCTCACCACGGTGACGGATCTGCTGACCGCCCCGTGCGATCAGACCTCGACCGGTGGCCAGTCCGGGTCGGGCGGAACCGGCGGCGTGCCGGCCGTGACCCAGGACGTCACGAACCTCGTCTCGGACGCGCTCAGCGTGGTCACCCCCGCGCCCGCGCCCGCGCCCGCGCCCGCGCCCGGCGGATCCGACCCCGGCGGAACCACCCCGGGGGCCTTGACTCCCGGGGGCACGGAATCGGGAGGATCCGTGCCCGGTGGTTCCGACTCGGGATCCACCCCCGTCCCGGCGCCGAGCGTCGTGACGATCCCGGTTCCTGGAGTCGGCACAGTGCACGCCGGCACCACCCCCGACGGCCTCAACGTCGGGAAGAACCTCGACGTCGCCGGAATCAAGGACGACTGGGCTCTCACCGCAGGCCCGAACGGGGTCGCCACGACCGACCGCATCGGCACCGACACCACGAATGTCACCGTCGACGCGGCCGTTCCCACCACCGGCACCACCGCACCGCACGCCACCGTCACCCTGCCGAACCTCGGCGGACTCACCGGCGGCCTTCCCGGGCTTCCCTCGGTTCCGGGGCTGCCCTCGGTTCCTGGGCTGCCATCGATTCCAAGCCTGCCGGGCACCGGCGGCCTCCCGGGCGTCCCGTCCCTGCCCGTCGGTGACCTCACCGGCCTGCTCGGCGGATTGACCGGATCCCTTCCGGGACTCCCCTCAGTCCCGGGCCTGCCCGGCACAGGATCGCTCCCGGGTCTGCCGTCCCTGCCCGTGGGTGACCTCACCGGGCTCCTGGGCGGACTGACGGGCGGGCTTCCGTCCATCCCGGGGCTCCCTCCAGTTCCGGGCCTGCCCGGCACCGGTAGCCTCCCGGGACTCCCGTCTCTGCCCGTCGGTGATCTGACTGGTGTGCTCGGGGGGCTCACGGGCGGACTCCCGTCTGTCCCTGGTCTGCCTTCAGTTTTGGGCCTGCCCGGCACCGGTAGCCTCCCGGGACTCCCGTCCCTGCCCGTCGGTGACCTCACCGGCCTGCTCGGCGGACTCACGGGCGGACTCCCGTCCATCCCGGGGCTTCCCTCGATCCCGGGGCTTCCCTCGATTCCGGGTCTGCGCGGCACCGGTGGCCTTCCGGGCGGCGGCCTTCCGGACGTCCCGTCCCTGCCGGTCGGTGACCTGACCGGCCTGCTCGGCGGACTCACGGGCGGACTCCCGTCCATCCCGGGGCTTCCCTCGTTTCCGGGTCTGCCCGGCACCGGCAGCCTCCCGGGACTCCCGTCCGTCCCGGGGCTTCCCTCGGTTCCGGGACTTCCTGGTACCGGCGGCCTCCCGGGACTGCCGTCTCTGCCTGGCGTGATCACGGTCCCGGTCCCCGGGATCGGATCCGTCCACGCCGGCACCACCCCCGACGGCCTGAACGTCGGTAAGAACCTCAACGTCGCCGGAATCAAGGACGACTGGGCTCTCACCGCCGGGCCGAAGGGCATCGCCACGACCGACCGCATCGGCACCGACACCACGAATGTCACCGCCGATGCGGCCGTTCCCACCAGCGGCGCCACCGCACCGCACGCCACCGTCACCCTGCCGAACCTCGGCGGAATCACGGGTGGACTCCCGTCCGTCCCGAGGCTCCCCACAGTTCCGGGGCTGCCCGGCGGCTCGCTGCCGGGCGGAACCACCCCCGGCCTCGGCGGCACGGGTGACGGCACGTCGTCCGGCCTCGGCGGAACCATCTCGCCGATCAGCCAGGTCGTCTCGCAGGTGGCCCACGGACGGAACGCGGCGAGCATTCGCAGCGGGATGCCCTCCACGGGGAACGGATCCCTCGCCCAGACCGGGGCGGACTCGTTCCTGCTCTTCGCCGGCGCACTCCTGCTCGCAGCGGGTACGGCCGTGAAGCTCCTGGATCAGCGGCACTGACTCCTCCCGCGGGGTGGCGGACGACGCGTCCGCCACCCCGCACCCGAAGGGCCGTCTCCCATCCGGAGGCGGCCCTTCGTGCTGCCATGGCCGCAGGAAGAAGATAGGTTAGGCTTACCTATATTCCGCACCCTGATCCGAGGAGATCCATGCCCTCCCTTCGTCTGCGCCGCGGCGCCGCCGTCCTCAGCCTCCTCACCGTCGGCGCTCTCGCCCTGTCCGCGTGCTCCGCCGGATCCGCGCCCTCGGCCGACGCGACGGGCAACGCATCCTCCGGCGGGGAATTCCCCGCGACGGTCGCGCACGTCTACGGCAAGACCGTGATCGACGCGGCGCCGAAGCGTGTCGCGACCATCGGCTGGGGCAGCTTCGACGCGGCGATCGCGCTGGGCACGATCCCGGTCACGATCCCGACCGCCACCTTCGGCGATGCGAATGGCGACGGCTACCTCGCCTGGACGCACGATGCGATCACCGCGGCCAAGGCGAAGCTGCCACCGCTGCACGACGAGACCGACGGGATCCCGTACGAGAAGATCGCCGACACCTCACCCGACCTGATCCTCGGCGCCAACTCCGGCCTCACCCGTCAGGAGTACGACACCCTCACGAAGATCGCGCCGACGGTCGCCTACCCCGGCGCACCCTGGGGCACCTCCTGGCGCGAATCGACGACGATGGTCGGCGCGGCGCTGGGCAAGCCGGCCGAGGCGAAGCAGCTGATCAGCGACACCGAGAAGACGATGGCGACGGAGATGGCGAAGTATCCCGCCGTGAAGGGCAAGACCGGCATGGTGATGTGGGTCGACGCGAAGGATCCGGGCAAGGTGCAGTTCTACTCTCCGCGGGACACGCGCGTGCAGTATCTCAACGACCTCGGCTTGGCGACACCGCCGTCCATCACCGACCTGTCCCAGGGTGGGAAGGGCTTCGTCACCACGATCTCGGCCGAGCAGGCCGACAAGCTCGACGCCGACGTGGCCGTGATCTACGTGCAGGGCGGCGATCTGTCCACGCTGCAGAAGGATCCGCTGCTCAGCCGCATCCCGGCCGTGGCGTCCGGCGCGGTCGTGCTGATGAACGACGAGGAGATGCTGATGGCGATCTCCGCCCCCACCGTGCTGTCGATCCCGTGGGCGCTGCCGTCCTACGCGAAGATGCTCGGCGAGGCCGCCGCGAAGGCGTGATGACCGTCGCACCCGCTGCTCCGGCGCCCTCCTCTCCGGCACCCGTGTCTCCGGCGCCCGCGTCGAGCCCCGGCGCGCGCCCTCGCGTGCCGCTGGGCCCGACCGCGGCGGTCGTCGCGTGCCTCGCGGCCGTGGTCGTCGCGGCCGCCCTCTCCCTCACGCTCGGCGCTCGGATCGTGCCGCCCGACGTGGTGTGGGACGCATTCCTCCGCCCGGACGGATCCACCGATCAGGCGGCGGTGCTGTCGCGCGTGCCGACGACCATCACCGGGCTGCTCGTCGGCGGCGCCCTCGGCATGGGCGGCGCGCTCATGCAGGGGATGGCCCGCAACCCGCTCGCCGATCCGGGTCTGCTCGGGGTCAACTCCGGCGCCGCGCTGTTCGTGGTGCTCGGCATGACGCTGTTCGGATGGCAGGCGCCGCTCGCGATCGTCTGGTGCGCGCTGGCCGGCGCGGCGGTCGCGGTCGCGCTGGGATACGGCGCTGCGGCGGCCAGTCCGGGCGGGGCGACGCCGGTGACGCTCGCGCTCGCCGGGGCCGCCGTCACCGCGATCGCGACCGCCGTGATCACCGGGATCCTCATCATCGACCAGTCCACACTCGACAGCTACCGGTTCTGGCAGCTCGGATCCCTCACCTCCGCCTCGGTCGCCTCTCTCACCCAGCTCGGCGGATTCCTCGCCCTCGGTGCGGTGCTCGCGGTGGCGTGCTCAGGCCGGCTGAACGCGCTCGCGCTCGGCGACGACGTCGCCCGCGGACTCGGCGTGCGGGTGGGGGCCTCCCGGATCACCGCCGTGCTCGCCGTCGTGCTGCTGTGCGGCACCGCGACCGCGCTGGCGGGGCCGATCGGCTTCGTCGGGCTGGCGGTGCCGCACGGGGTGCGGCTGCTCATCGGCGCCGACTACCGCGGGATCGTGCCGCTCTCGGCCGCGGCCGGCGCGGCGTTTCTGCTGCTCTGCGACGTGATCGGGCGGATCCTGGCGCGCCCCGGCGTGCTGGAGGTGGGCATCGTCACGGGGGTGATCGGTGCGCCGGTGTTCATCGTGCTGCTGCGCCGGCGGAAGGCGGTCGGGCTGTGACGATGCGTGTCGGATCCGGTGCGGGACGCCGGCTCAGCGGATCCGGTGCGGAGCCCCCTCCCCCGTTCGCGCTGTCGATTCCTGGTGACGCGGCTGACATCGGCGCCGCGTCCCCAGGAAACTGCAGCGCGAGCGGATCCGCGCCGGACGCTCCCGCACCACGTGCGACCAGATCCGCAGAACTGCTGCGTGCCGCCCGACGCCGGGCGTCCGCGCGCGACATCTTGCTGCTGACCGGACTCGCCGTCGTCACCGCGCTCCTCTTCGGCGCGGGCCTCGTCTTCGGCGCGAAACCCCTCGCCGCGCCCGACGTGCTGCGGGCCCTCTCCGGCGAGACCGTGCCAGGGGTGAGCTTCGCGGTCGTCGAGCTGCGCCTGCCCCGCGCCCTCGGCGCCCTGCTGACCGGGGCGGCGTTCGGCCTGGGCGGCATGCTGTTCCAGACCCTGCTGCGCAACGTGCTCGCCAGCCCCGACGTGATCGGCATCAGCGCCGGATCCAGCGCCGCGGCGATCACCGCGATCTCGTTCTTCGGCGCCTCCGGCCTTCTCGTGGCTGCAGCGGCGATCGTCGGCGGGCTGATCACCGCGCTGCTCATCTGGGTGCTCGCGTATCGCAGAGGGCTCTCCGGGTTGCGCTTCGTGCTGGTCGGGATCGCGGTCGCCGCGGCCCTGCAGGCCGTGATCAGCTACGTGCTCACCCGCTCCGACGTCAAGGCCGCCGAGCAGGCGACCGTGTGGATGGCCGGATCCCTCAGCCGCAGCCTCTGGGACCAGCTCGCCCCGACCGCCCCCGCACTCACGGTGCTGCTCGCGATCGCCCTGCTCGCCGCCCGCGCCCTTCCCGTCCTGCGCCTCGGCGACGACTCCGCGACCGCTCTCGGCGCCCGCCCCCAGCGATCCCGGATCCTGCTGATCCTGTGCGCGGTACTGCTGATCGCCGTGGCAACCTCGCTCACCGGGCCGATCTCGTTCGTCGCGTTCCTCGCCGGGCCCATCGCGCTGCGGCTGGTGCGACGCGGTGCCGCACTGCCCCTGGCGTCGGCGCTGCTCGGCGCGATCATCGTGCTGGCCGGCGACGCCGTGGCGCAGCACCTGTTCCCGCTCGCGCTGCCGGTCGGCGTGATCACCGGCGCGATCGGGGCGCCGTTCCTGCTGTGGCTGTTGATGAGAGGACGCACACGCGCATGAGCACGCACACCCTTCAGGCGCGGGATCTGACGGTCGGCTACGACGGGGATCCCATCCTCGACGGACTCGACCTGACGCTTCCCGGATCCGGCATCACGATGATCGTCGGCGGCAACGGCTGCGGCAAGTCGACCCTGCTGCGCACCCTGGCCCGGCTGCTGCGCCCGCGCGCCGGGACGGTGATGCTGGACGGGACCGCGATCGCGAGCCGGCCGACGAAGGAGGTCGCGCGGATCGTGGGTCTGCTGCCGCAGGCGCCGGTCGCGCCCGACGGGATCAGCGTCGCCGACCTCGTCGACCGCGGGCGCACGCCGCATCGCGGCTGGCTCGGCGGACGCGATCGTCACGACGACGACGTGGTCGCCGACGCCCTGCAGGTGACGGGCCTGGCGGAGTTCGCCCCGCGTCCGATCGACGAGCTCTCCGGCGGGCAGCGCCAGCGTGCGTGGGTGGCAATGGCACTCGCGCAGGAACCGGACATCCTGCTGCTCGACGAACCCACCACCTACCTCGACCTCGCGCACCAGGTCGAGTTGCTGCAGCTGCTCGTGCGGCTGAGTCGCGAGCGGGGCACCCAGGTCGTGATCGTGATGCACGAGCTCAACCTCGCCACCCGCTACGCCGACCATCTCATCGCGATGCGCGACGGCCGCATCGTCGCCGAGGGAGCGCCGGGCGACGTCGTCACGGTCGAGCTGCTGCGCGAGGTGTTCGACCTCGAGGCGGTGGTGATCCCGGATCCGATCGCCGGCACCCCGATGATCGTGCCCGTGGACGTGCACCGGGGCTGACCGCGCGCCCGCGCCTCGCACCGACCGCTACGGCCGGGTCAGCTCCTCGAGCACCTCGACCACGTGCCGGTACGGCTTCCCGGTCGCCCGGCTCAGGCCGAGTTCGCACGTGCGGTTCGCCGAGACGTAGGCGTCGAAGCCGCCGCGCTCCGCGCCGGCCGTGGCCAGCTCGGCCGCCTCCAGGGCGGCGGCGCTGGCCGTCAGTTCAGGGTGCAGCATGCCGCGGTCGCCCGCGAAGGCGCAGCAGCCCCAGTCGTCGGGAACGTACACCTCGTCGGCGACGGCCGCGGCGAGCGCGCGCAGCGCACCGGTGGCGCCGAGCTGCGTGGTCGAGCAGGTGGGATGCACGGCGATCGAGCGGATCCGCTGCCGCACGGTCAGCCCCGGCAGCGCCTCCCGGGCGAGGAAGGTGGTCGCGTCCTCGATGCGCAGCGCCGCGTATTCGGGGTGCGCGGCGACCGCCTGGGCGAGCATCACGTGCAGCCCCTCGGTGCACGACGCCGCATCGCACACCACGGGCAGTGCGCCCTGCCGGCTGGCTTCCCACAGGGCCGGCAGCACGCGTTCCGTCATCGTGGCGTAGCCCGAGAGCTGGCCCTTCGACTTCCACGGCGTGCCGCAGCACAGCGACCCGGCGCTCTCCGGCACCGCGTACGCGATCCCGGCCCGCTCCAGCAGCAGCCGCACCGCGTCCCGGGATCCCACGCCGTCCCCGCCGCTGCCATTCGCCGCAGCACCCGACCCGTCCTGCTCCGGTCCGAACATCGTGCCGATGCAGGATCCGAACAGCACCGCCTGCGCATCGTCCGGGCTCTGGGCCTCCGGCGCGCGCGACCCTCCGCCTGGGAGGCGCGCGTCGTAGAGCGGCACGGTGTCGGCGCCGAGCACGGCCCGCCCGACCCGGGTCACGCCCGCGACGAGCGGTGCCGGCAGGGCCTTCGCGACGCTAAGCGCGAGCCCGCCGCCGCGGGTGATCGCACCCCAGCCCTTCGCCGCGGCGTTCCATATGCCCTGTTCGAGGCGGCCGGCCTCTTCGGCGCGCAACCGGCGCACGAGATCGCCGGTGTTGATGTCGACGGGGCAGGCGACCCCGCACATGCCGTCGACCGCGCAGGTCTGCACGGCGTCGTAGTCGTAGTCCTCAGCGATCGCGGCCACGAGGGCGTCGTCCCCGCGTTCGCGCGCCGCGGTCATGTCGCGGCGCAGCACGATGCGCTGCCGGGGCGTGAGCGTGACGTCCTTGCTGGGGCACGTCGGCTCGCAGTAGCCGCACTCCACGCAGCGGTCGACCTCCGTCTCGACGGTGGGCACGATCTTCAGGTCGGCGAGGTAGGAGGCCGGGTCGTCCGACAGGACCACCCCGGGGTTCAGGATCCCGTCCGGGTCGATGAGCCGCTTGATCTCCCACATCATGCCGGTCAGCACGTCGCCGTACTGCCGCCGGACGAACGGGGCCATGATCCGGCCCGTGCCGTGCTCGGCCTTGAGGGTGCCGCCCTGCGCGAGCACGAGCTCGACGAGATCCTCGGTGAACGCCTCGTACCGCCCCCGTGCCGCGGGATCGTCGAAGCGCTCGTTGAGGAGGAAGTGCACGTTGCCGTCTTTGGCGTGGCCGAAGATCACGCACCCCTCGTAGCCGTGCGCGCCGAACAGCGCGGTGAGGCCCTCGCAGACGCCGAGCAGCCGTTCGATCGGCACGGCGATGTCTTCGAGCAGCGCGGTCGTGCCCGAGGGCCGCGCGCCGGCGACCGCCGTGTACAGCCCCTTGCGGACGGTCCACAGCTCGCCGCGCTCGTTCGGATCCTCAGTCAGGCGCGCCGGCGTCGTGAGCGGCAGGGACGCGAGGTGAGAGAGCGCGGCGGCCTTGCCCGCGGCGAGGGACGCCGCATCGGCGGCGTGCACCTCGATGAGCAGCGCCGCGTGGCCCTGCACCGCGATGTCGGCGATCACGTCCGGCACCGTGCTGAGCCCCTGGGCGACGCGCAGCGACGCGGCATCGAGCAGTTCGATCGTGGCGAGGCCGAGCCGGGTGAGGCCCGGCAGTGCCGCCATCGCCGCCGACAGCGTGTCGAAGACCAGCAGCCCGGTGGAGATCTCGGGCTGGATCGGGATCGTCCGGAACCGCGCCTCCGCGACGAAGGCGAGCGTCCCCTCGGATCCGATCACCAGATGCTCGAGGATCCGCACCGGATCATCGAAGTCGAGCAGCGAGTTCAGCCCGTAGCCCATCGTGTTCTTCATCGAGAACTGGCGCGCGACCTCGGCGACAAGCGCCGGATCGGCCCGCAGGCGATCGCGGAGCTCACCCAGGCCCTCGGCGATCCGCGGTTCCGCGCGCTGCAGCTGCGCGTCGGCATCCGGATCCGCGGTGTCGAGGATCGTGCCGCTCGGCAGCACGAGCAGCATCGACTCGATCGTGCGGTACGAGTTCTCCACGATGCCGCACGCCATGCCGCTGGAGTTGTCGGCCACGACGCCGCCGATCGTGCAGGCGATCTCACTCGCCGGATCCGGTCCGAGCTTGCGCCCGAAGCGCGCGAGCCGGGTGTTGACCTGACGCACGGTGGCGCCGGGCTGGGCCGCGACGCTCTCGCCGCCGTCTGTGACGCTGATCCCGCGGAACGCCGACCGCGTGTCGACCATGACATCGGCGGTCACCCCCTGACCGCTGAGGCTCGTGCCGCCCGAGCGGAACGTGAGGGTGCGCCCGGCCCGCCGCACGGCGTCGAACACCCGAGCCACCGCGGCCGCGTCCTGCGGCACGAGCACCGCGTCCGGCACGAGCAGGTAGTGAGAGGCGTCGTGCGCGCGGGCGAAGCGGTCGATCGTGCGGGAGGCGATTCTGACGTCGGTGCCGAGGAGCGCGGCATCCAGCGGCGTCCGGCCAGCGGGTTCGGGGACCATCGTGGCGGGCATGCGTACTCCTCGCGGCCGTGCGTTCAGGGTGATGCGATCCGGATTGTCTGACAAGTATACCGACGGCGGGCGGATCTTCTACGCTGTGAGCATGACCGAGAACACGCTCACCGTCGTGGGCATCGTGGAGGCGACGAGCCGGATGCTGCGCGAGCGGATCCTGCACGGAACGCTGGCGGGCGGCGCGGCGGTCACCGAGGCGTGGGTGTCGGCAGAGTTCGCCATCGCCCGCCCGAGCGCGAAGGCGGCGATCGAGCAGCTGGTCGCGAACGGGCTGCTCGTGCGCACCGCACATCGCAGCGCCCGGGTGGCGGCCATCGACGCCACCATGGTGCATGACGTCTACCGCACCCGGGCCCGGCTCGAGACGGCCGCCCTCCGCGAGCTCGCGGCCGCCGCTCGGGTCCCGGCGGAGGCGGTCGCGGCGAACGACGAGATCGCGGCGATGCCGCCCGGAGCGGATCCGGCGACCGTGGCACCCGACCTGCGCTTCCACACGGCGCTCATCGACGGCGTCGGCAGCGCGCGCCTCTCCCGGATGTACCGCACGCTGGCCGACGAGGCGCGCCTGTGCATGGCGCAGGTGCAGGATCGGCGTCTGGTGGATGCCGGCGTGATCGCCGCGCAGCACGGCGCGATCCTCGACGCGGTGCGGGATCACGATGCCGAGCGCGCGGCCCTGCTGCTGGCCGAGCACCTCGGTTCCGCCGAGCAGCGCCTGGTCGACGCCCTCAGCCGAGACTGATCACCGCGGCCGGATCCGCCCGCTGGAAGGCCCCGTCCAGCAGCACCGGCACCGTCTCCGACACATCCACCTGCGCGGCGAGGTCGACGTCGGCGCCCTGCCCGTCCTCGCGCAGTTCGACGCCGCTGACCGCAGCGGTGAACAGGTGCCGCGTGGCGCGCGCCAGCCCGGTATACGCAGCGCAGGCGGCCGCGGCCTCGGGCGAGCACGCGTCGATGCCGAGAGCGCCGAGCGCATCGATCACCGCACCGGCCGTGAGCAGATCCTCGACCGAGAACCGGACGGTCTCGTCGTCGCGCACCTCGCCGCCCGCGACCACCGCCACCCGCACGCGGTGCCCGAGCGCCTGCTGGTGATCGAGGATCCAGCGCGCCACGGCGGTGCGGTTGCGCAGCGATGCCGCGAGCACGGGCACCGCGAACGCCACCGCGTCCGCGGCCAGACGGGATCCGTTGAACGAGGCCACCACCGCCCGGCGCGTTCCGAAAGCAGCCACGTTCTCGGCCGTCAGGCTCGACGGCGACAGCGTCACCCCGGTACCGCCGCGCGGGCCGGCCAGCCGGGCATCGCCGAATCCGCCCGCAGCCGCGATGTGCTCGGCCTCGGCGCGCAGGCCCGGGAACGGCTGCACCTCGAGTCCCTCGGACACGGCGCGTTCCACGGTCGTCGTGAACGAGATCGCGTCGATCACCACGATCACGCCCGCACCGGGGGCGATCGAGCGCAGCCCTTCGCGCGCCCAGTCGAAGCGCACCTCATAGTCCTGCTGCAGCGGATGGTCTGGGCTCAGCGGGGTCCTCACCCCGGAATGCTACCCGTGACCCGGATCCGCTCCGCGCCCTCGCGGGAACGTCCGAGGGCTCACCATGGCACGGTCCGGCCCAGATAGTCGACGTAATGCAGACCGCCGCGCCCGTGCAGCCCGTCCAGCGTCGAGACGACGTTCGGGATGCTCTCCTCGATGGTGAGGCGCGCGCCCGCGCCGCCCAGCGCGGTCTGCACCCACCCCGGCGCCATGAGGACGAGGGTCTGCGCGTCGTCTCGATGCCGTGCGGCGTAGCTGCGCATGAAGGTGTTCAGGGCTGCCTTGCTCCCGCGATACACCTCGTGGCCGCCCCGTTCGTTGTTGGCGACGCTGCCCTGCCCCGACGACATCACGCCGATGGTCCCGTCCGGCCGCACGAGGTCGCGGAGCGCCTCGACCACCCGCATCGGAGAGAGCGCGTTGGTGACCATCAGGCGCACGAACTCCTCCGTCGGCGTCTCGGCGACCGTCTGCTCGACCTCGCTCGCGACGCCCGCGTTCACGAAGAGCAGGTCGAACGTGCTCTCCCGCAATCGGTCGCGCAGGGCCGCGATCTGCTCGGGCACGGTGATGTCGACCGTCTCGACCTCGACGGCGCCCGGGCGGCGATCCGCGAGTTCCCGAAGCCCGTCACCGCCTGAGCCGCGCACCGTCGCGGTGACGTGCCAGCCGTGGCCGGCCCACTCGCCGGCCAGCGCGAGCCCGAGGCCGCGGGAGGCGCCGATGAGCAGCGCCCTCCGGGGTGGTGCCGCGGCGCCGGCGCGAATCGGTTCGGGATCGGGCTCTCCGCTGCGTGCGTGTTCAGGTGCTGGGCTCACGAGGCTCCCCACTGTTGAGAGGCGGTGGCGGCAGGTTACTCACTGCGGCGATGATCGACCTGACAGCCGCTGGGTGGTGTGGGCGGATCCGGCCTGAGCCGACCGGATACCCTGGACTCCGCTGGTTTCCGCACCCGAGGAGGGCGATGTTCGACAGCCCGCTCTCCGCCTCGGCGTACGAAGTGCTCGGCGTCGTCGCGCACGCCTCCGACGAGGAGCTGCGCCGCGCCTACCGGCTGCAGCTGCGGCGCGCACATCCGGACACCGGCGGCGACACGGCCGTCTTCATCCAGGTGCAGCGCGCGTGGGAGCTCGTCGGCACACCGGCGCTGCGCGCGGCGTACGACCGCGGCCACGGGTTCGCCGACGACGACACGACGTGGGATGGCTGGCGCGCCCCGGCCGCGCGCACCGACACCCGCCCCCGCGCGAAGGCGTACGGGCAGGCGGGCGCGAGCCGGCGCCGCGACTACGTCGCACGGGTGCGCGCCTGGGCGGGGTCCGAGGTTCCGGATCCGTACGCGCCGGCGTTCGTGCGCACGATTCCGCGGGAGCTGCGCCGGATCCTCGCCGCCGCCCTCGCGGCCGAGGAGACCGCCCGCGCGGTGAGCGATCTCGGCATCGGCTTCACGGCGTGGCACGACGTGGCGGTCGCCGCGGGCGGAAGTGCTGCCGTCGCCGAGACGGAACCCGCTGACACCCTCGACCACATCGTGCTCGGCCCGTCCGGGCTGTACGGCCTGAGCTCCGCCGACTTCGGCGGGGTCGCCCGGTTCCGCGGCGGCGAGATCATCGGACCGGAGACCGGCGCGCGCGCCCCGATCGCCGCGCTGCTCGGCCAGGTCAGGATCGTGGCGCGAGCGGCCAGGGTGCGCTTCGGCGGAGCGATCCTGGTCCTTCCCGACGACGACCTCGCGCAGGCGACCACCCCGCTCGGCACGATCCGCGACACCCCGGTGGTGGTCTCCCGGCAGAGCGCCCTGCGCACCCTGCTGCGCGCGGGCGTGCCCGGTTCGCGCACGATCGGCGGCACCGAGCTCTTCGACGTGCGCAGCAGGATCCAGCAGACCGTGCGACTCGCTCAGGAGTAGCCCCCTCGCGGCGGCAGGCCCGCCACGCGTCGTGAGACTCGGACGGGGTGCCGGGGTGCCGGCGGCCGAGGTGCCCGGCCGCCACGGCGGAGAGGACCCAGGCCCATGGTGACCGGCCGCGCGGCAGGCCATCATGAGGATGTGCATGTCGCGCCCCTCGGGCGGGACGGGGAAGGACGGCGACCGATGACGGCGCAGCGACGGATGGCAGCGGAACCGCCGCCCGTCTCCCGGCTGCGGGCGGGATCCGACCGCAGCCTCCCGTCCGCCCTCATCGTGATCGGCGCGTTCGCCTTCCTGCTCGGTGCCGTGGAACTCGGGGTGGGGGCACGGGTCCCGGATCAGCTCTGGGCCGTCGCCCTGTTCGTCGGGGTCTTCTGGATCTGGGCGGCCGCGGGCCTGCTGGCCTGGTGGCGTCGCCCGCACAACACCACCGGACTGCTGCTGATCATCGGCGGCATCGCCCTGTTCCTCGGCGGGCTCGGCAACCTGGGCATCGACGCCCTGACGCTGGTGAGCGCGGTGTTCGCGACGAGTTCGCTCGCCATGACCGTGCAGCTGCTGCACGCGTTCCCCTCCGGGCGGCTGCGCGGTCGGCTCTCGATCACCACGGTCGTGCTGGGCTGGGTGGCCAGTCCGGTCTCGCAGCTCGTGCTGCTGCTGATCCCCTCCTCCGCGCCGGCCGCGTTCGAGATCGCCGCCGCCACGCAGAAGACACTCGGCATCGCGGTGATGGTCCTGACCGCTGTCGTCCTCGCCCGGAGGCTCGTCACGGCCGACCCGGTGCATCGCCGTGTGCTGCTGCCGATGTTCGGCTACGGCATCGTCGCCGTGCTGCTGCTCGCCTTCGCCCCGACGATCGTGCACACGCTCGGAGGGGATCCGAGGATCGGCGGCGTGACCCAGCTTCTCGTCGCGGCCGCCATCCCCGTCGCCTTCCTGCTCGGCGTGCTGCTCGGCGGGTTCCGCCGCACCGGCGACCTCGAGCCGCTGAGCACCTGGCTCGGCATCAGCGGCGCCGGCGGTCCCGCCGTCGCCCGCGCTCTGGCCGCCACCCTCGGCGACGACTCCCTGCGGGTCGTCTACTGGGCCGAGGAGCGCGGCGAGTTCGTCGACGAGACGGGCGTCGCCGTCGACCCCGGTCAGCGCGACGCGGATCGCGGGTGGTGCGAGATCCGGGTCGAATCCCGCCTCGTCGGCGCGATCGTCTACGACACCCGGTTGACCGCGGATCCGGGCCCGGTGCGCCGCGCCGGCGACGTGCTCGCGATCGCGATCGACCGGGAGCGCCTCACCGCCGAGCTGCTCGCGAGCAACGAGGCGCTCACCCGGTCGCGGATCCGTCTCGTCGAGACCGCCGACCGGGAGCGCTCCCGCATCGCGCAGGATCTGCACGACGGGATCCAGGTGCAGCTCGTGCTGCTCGCCCTCGCCGCGCAGACCATCGCGAACGACCCCGATGCGAGCCCCGCGACGAGCGCCGCCTCTGCGCGGCTGCGGCACGGCATCGATGAGGCCGCCGCGGATCTGCGCCGCCTCGTGCACAACGTGCTGCCCGTCGCCCTCACCGAGCGCGGACTGACTGCGGCGGCGGAGGATCTCGTCGACCGGCTGGCGATCCCGGCGACCCTCGACAGCGACGTCGCCGACGCCGCCATCTCGTCGACGACCGCGCACACCGCGTACTTCATCATCGCCGAGGCTCTGACGAACACGGTCAAGCACTCCCGCGCCTCCTGGGTGCGCGTGACACTGCACGCCGACGGCGGGCGGTTGCACATCGGGATCCGCGACAACGGGGTCGGCGGGGCGAGCGTCGACCGGGGCGCGGGACTGCGCGGTCTGCTCGATCGCGTGGATGCGCTCGGAGGGAACCTGCGCGTGACCTCGGAAGCGGGACACGGCACCGAAGTGAAGGTGGAGCTGCCATGCGTGTGATCATCGGCGAAGACGAGGTGCTGCTGCGCGAGGGCCTGCGGCAGCTGCTCGCGCAGGACGGGTTCGAGGTCGCCGCAGCCGTCGGCGACGCCGAGACCCTGCAGGAGCAGGTGGAACTGCTGCAGCCCGATCTGGTCATCACCGACATCCGGATGCCCCCGACGCACACCGACGAGGGGCTGATCGCCGCGCTGCGGATCCGCGAGTCCCACCCGGGCATCCCGGTCGTCGTGCTCTCGCAGTACGTGCAGCGCCGTTACGCGACCGAGCTGCTCGACCAGAACAGCGGCGGTTTCGGCTATCTGCTCAAGCAGCGCATCGCCGACGTGACCACGTTCACGGCCGATCTGCGGCGGGTCGCGGCGGGCGGCACGGCTCTGGATCCCGAGGTGGTCTCGGTGCTGGTCACCCGGGCCAGCCGCGCGAGCGGGGCGGTCGGATCCCTCACTCCGCGCCAGCTCGAGGTGCTCTCGCTGATGGCGGAGGGCCGCAGCAACGCGCGGATCGCGAACGACCTGTTCCTCTCCGAGAAGGCGGTCGTGCAGCACACCTCGCACATCTACACCGCGCTCGGCCTGTCCGTCGACGGCGACGACCACCGGCGCGTGCTCGCGGTGCTGCGGTTCCTCGCCTCGGTCGCGGAGGAATACCGCTGAGAGCTCGCGGGGCTACGACCGCGTAAAAGTGCCGAAGCATGCATGGCATTGACGGCTCGCTGGGTCGCACTGAACCGCAACGCACCCGCGCGCACCCTGAGCACCTGCGGAACTTTGCGCGCGTGCCGATGAGCACTCCGGTGGTGCCAGCCTGTCCGTTGAGGCTGATACCACCGGAGCGGAATGTCTCGGGAACACCGAGGCACGAGGGTGGCCGTTGCGGCCGCTCAGTATCCCGAGATCTCGACGGGGCCGCCGGTCTCGATCGATTCGAGCACAGCGCACAGCACGGCAGTCACCTGGATGCCCTCCTCGCCGGTCGCGAGCACCGGGCGACGACCTGCGACCGCGTCGACGAATTCACTGATCGAATCCATGATGAACCCCGTCAGGTGCTCACCGTACGGCGGAGCCATCACATCGGGGAAGCGCGCATCGTTCGCCGAGTAGATCTCCACCGCCCGGTTATGGGAGCCGTCGATCAGCACCGATCCCTCCGAACCGAGGAGTTCGAACTTGAGGTCCTTCGCAGTGGCGTGCGAGTTTGGGAGGATCCAAGCGTGCTCGAACGTGCCAATAGCGCCCGAAGCGAATTCAGCGAGGATGATGAAGACATCCGGGGTGGTGATCCCACGGCTCTCAAGCGTGCCGGAGACGGTCTTCGCCGTGACTCGCACAATGCGGTCGCCGACAATCCACTGGGCAATGTCCACCATATGGCTGGACAGGAACCAGAGCGACGACGAAGCGGAAGCCCAGCGGATGCTCGAGGCGACGGCGAGGGTGTTGCTGAGCCGTGCGTACACGTACTCCACCCGGCCTACGCGACCGTCGACGACGGCTTCATGCGCGGCGACGAACGGCGGGTTGACTCGGTTGTGGAAGTCGACCATAAGGGTCACGCCGTTGGCCTTCGCCGCCTCGACGATCGCCCTCGCGTCCTCGACCGTTGTTGCGAGGGGTTTTTCGACCAAGAGGTGTTTGCCTGCGTTGGCGACCGCGATGGCGACGTCCCGATGAAGGTGATCTGGCGTTACAACCGACACCGCCTCGAGGCCCTCGATCGCGAGGAATTCGTCAAGGTCGGTGAACACCGCAGGTGGCGTAGCGCACCCCGACGCGACAGCGTCCGCGAGTCCGCGGTTGAGGTCGAGGATGCCGACCAGCTCCACTTCGGGATGACGGTCGTAGGCGGTGATGTGCCGGGAGCCGAACGCGCCGGCACCAATTACACCGAATTTCATGATTCTCCTTGGTTCATTTGGGGTGGTCTGGGCAAATCGAGGCTGTCGAAATAAATAGAGGTAGGGCGGGTAGGAAGCCGGCACCTGGCGTCCAGAAGCGGCATCGCCTATGAGATGCCCCCCTCCATCGACGCGAGTCCACTGACCGGAGAAGTCCGTCGCGAGACCCACGACTCCGGTGCCGGCAGCGACGACAGCACCGCCGTCGGTTCCCCACACGGAGACCAGCCCCATGACGGCATCCGATGCCAACACGAGCCGGTGGCAGCAAAAGTGACGGCGGACCTGCTCCGCGAGGTCTTCTGGATCGCCGAACGATGTGATCGACGCAAGTCCGACGGCGATCACATCGAGCCGACCCTCCATAGCGGGGAGCTGTTTCGCAAGGCTGCTGAGCGCCTCGGTCGCGCTGAGCCTGCCGTCCGTGATCCTTATTGGAGCGCCCACGGCCGCGTGCAGCGTGACGTCTCGCAGAAGGGCGAGCGAACCCGAGCCACCGATGTCGACAGCGAGGACGGTCACGCTCAGGACTGTGGGTTCTCGAGGGTCGCCAGCGCGCCGCGCACTGAGCCCTCGGCGGCGCCGAGCGCGGCAGCTGCGTCCGACAGCGGCACGAACCCAAGGCTCGAGACGATCGCCAGCTTGAGATCACCGTCGGCGGCGGTAAGACGCTCAGCGGCCACGTCTCGTTCGATACCGGTGGCCTCCATCAGAATCCGCACGGAGCGGTCACGTAGCTTCGCGTTTGTGGCGGACGCCGACACCATGAGGTTCGAATAGGTCAGACCGAGCCCGACCATCAGCGCCGTCGAGAAGCCGTTCAGTACGAACTTTTCTGCCGTTCCGGCCTTCAGGCGCGTTGAGCCCGTGAGCACTTCCGGACCCGTGTTCGCAGCAACCAGGTAGTCCGCCAGCGGTGCCAGCGGCGCGTCGGGGTTGCTGGTCACCAGAGCGGTCAACGCCCCCTGAGTGCGAGCCTCCATGAGTGCCCCCCGCACGTACGGCGTGCCCCCGCTTGCAGCGAGGCCAATCGCAACGTCGAGCGGGCCGAGCCCGGACGCGTCCTTCATGCCTGCGGCGATCGAGTCCTCGGAGCCTTCTGTGGCGCTCCGCAGTGCCGCGTCCCCTCCCGCAATGTGTCCGATCACGGTGTCGCTCCGCCCGAACGTGGGCGGGATTTCCGACGCATCGAGGATGCCGAGCCGACCGGAGGTGCCCGCACCGAAATAATGGACCCGTCCACCGCGCCGAACATGTGTCAGGGCGGCATCGACCAGCTCGCTGAGCGGCTGGATCACGGCTCCCGCAGCGTCGACCGCTTCGCGGTCTGCCACGTTCATGAGGCGAAGGATCTCGAGAGAGGAGAGCTGGTCCAGGTCGGTGGAAGCCGGGTTGCGCCACTCCGTCGCGGAGAGGGCCGTGTGAACAGTGGTCGAGTTCGATAGGTCGTTCATGATATTTCCTATTTCACGCTTCCTGAAGTAAGCCCCTGCACGAGAGCTCGCTGGGTGACGAGGACGAAGAGGACGATCGGCGCAAAGATCAGCACGGCAGCGGCGGACAGCGGGCCCCAGTTCACCTCCTGGAAGGTGACGAAATGGGCGGCATAAACCGTGAGGGTCGCTGCCCTCGCTTGGCCGAGGATCAGCGGGATCAGGAACGAGTTCCATACCGCGATCGCGGTAAAGATTGCCGCCGTCGCGATCCCCGGCGCGACCATCGGGAGTAGGACATGCCGGAAGAGCTGGACACGGTTGGTTCCGTCGATGAGTGCGGCTTCCTCGATCTCGATGGGCATGCTCTGGAAGAACGCCATCGTGAGCCAGGTCGCGAATGGGATGTTCAAAGTGGCGAGGATCAACATGATCGGGAGCCACTGGTCGTAGAGCCCTGCGTCGCTCACCAGTCGGTAGAGCGGGATCACCAACACGATTCCCGGGATGATCTGGACGCACACCATGACGATCGCGAGCGTCTTACGTCCCAGGAACCGAAGGCGGGCGAAGGCATAGCCGCCGAGCGTCGCGAGCACCGCGACGATCAAAGTCGAGATCACCGTGATCACGACGGACGCAATCAGTGCGTCGCGGAACGCCAGGTCGGAGAAGAGCTGGAGGTAGTTCTCGCTCGTCGCTTCGAAGTCAAACGCCTTCGAAGCGGATGCCTGAGCGTCTGCGGGACTCTTGAGGGAGGTGAGCAGCACCCAGAAGAGCGGGAACATCGCGAATAGCGAGGCCACGACGAGCACGGTGTAGCCGACTATCGGGCCGGCAACCGAACGATGTTTCATATTTTTGTCAATCGTACGTAGAAGAAGTAGATCGGGATCATGATCACTGCGATGGCGATCGAGAGCGCCGCTCCACTGCCGAACTGGAAATAGGCGAAGGTGCTTTGGTAGGCGAGCATCGAAACAGTCGCCGTCGAGGTGCCGGGACCGCCCTGCGTCGTCGTGAAGACGGTGTCGAAGAGGCGGACGATATCGACACACCGTACGAGCAACGCGATCGTGATCACCGGCCGCAGCATCGGCATCATCACGTAGCGGGTCGTCTGCCACCAACTGGCACCGTCGACAGCCGCAGCCTCAAGCGGTTCCTGGGACACACCTGTCATACCTGCGACCAACATGAGCATGACGAAGGGAATGTGCATCCAGCAGTCAATGAAGATGATCATCCCGCGCGCGAGCGGCGTGCTGGCGAACACGTTCAGCTTCATTCCAAACGGTTCGAGCAGAGTTGCGATCACTCCGAGGTCCGGCTGAAAGATGAACTGCCACACCAGCCCAACGACGACAGGCGTGAGAAGCATCGGGATGAGCAGCACGGTGCGGAAGATCTGGTAGCCGCGCAACTGCCGGTGCAGCACGACGGCAAGCAGATACCCGAGCGTGAACTGGATCGTCAGACCGAAGACCACGAAGATCAAGGTGACGAGCAAGCTGCCCGCGAACTGCGAGGTGAAGACGGCGCGAACGTAATTCGTGAATCCGACCCACGCGCCCGGAGTCGCCGTGGTGAGACTCTGGTCGGTGAGCGACATCCATACGGCATACCCGATCGGGATCAGTCCCATGACGATCATGAACAACCAGGTCGGCGCGACGTAGCCGAGCGACCGGATGTCCGTAACAAGACGTCGTCGACGGCGCCCCGCACCGTCCCGGGTCACGCGACCCGGGACGGTGGCGACAATGCTGGATGAGGCGGCCAATTAATTGCCTTTGTACGCGCCGGCCTGCACCAGGATGTTGAGCACCGAGCTCTGCATCGCGGCCATACCTGCGTCGACGGTCTGCTGTCCGGTCGCCATGGCGTTGATGCCCTGGCTGATGACCGACACGATCTGGCTCATCGCCGGGATGCGTGGCAGCGTCGTTCCGGTCTTGACCGCTTCGGCTTCGGCCGTCAGATACGGGGCCTTGGCTACCAGCTCATGGTTCGACGTGGTCGAGATACGGGCGGGCGGAGCCGCACCGGCGTCGATGAACGCGGAGACGTTGTCCTTGCCGAGAGCCCAGGACAGGAACTCCCAGGCGTCCTTCTGATGCGGGGAGGCGCTGGAGATTCCGGCCAGCCAGCCGTAGAGCATGCTGGTCGGAGTGTAGGTTCCGAGCTTTCCGAGCGGCGTTTCGGCCGTGGCGACCTTGCCTGCGACGGGGGACGTCGTGCCGTTGATCGTCGGCCACCAGCCCGAAGCGAGCACCATCTGGCCGGCATTCTGCTGCTGGAATGCCTGCACCGCGTTGGCTGTAGCGCCACTCGTCGAGCTGGACGGGCCGTACTGCTTGAGCGCCAGGTATTGATTCATGACCTTCTTGGCGACGTCGGTGTCGAGCAGCGGCTTGAGCGTCTTCGGATCGAACATGCGTCCGCCCTGACTGACGAGCATCTCGTTGTAGAAGTGCGCCGCGCCTGCTGCGTTGTACAGCGGGTTGTAGCCGAGGTAGCCGGCGGTCTGCAGTGCCTTTGCGTTGCTCGTGACCTCGTCCCACGTGGTCGCCGGCTTCAGGCCGAGCTCGTCGTAGAGGTCGGCGCGGTACCACTGCAAGTAGGGCTCTGTGGACAGCGGCACCGTGTAGCTGACGTCCTTGTACTTGGCGTAATCCTTCAGCCCCTGCGGAAAGTCTGCGTCGTAGTCATACGCGGTGTCGTCCTTCAGATAGCTGTCCAGCGGCACGAGGGCGCCGGCGGCGGCGACCGAGGCCAGCGTGAAGCCGTCGACCATCGCGAGGTCGAAGGTGTTCTGCTTGCTCTTGGCTGCGAGGATCTCCTTCGTCGGCAAGTCGCCACTGGCGACCTCGACAAAGTTGATGGTGATCCCCGTCTTCTGCTCGTACGTCTTGGCGAGCGACTTGAGGCCGTTCTCGCTACCGGACGTGGTCACCAACATCGTGAGTGAGCTGGGCTTCTTCGAGTCCTGAGGAACGGACGCTGTGGACTCGCCGCTGTTTGGGCTTGTCGTGCTGCATCCGGTGAGGACGACGACGGTGGCTGCGACACCAGCCAGGACGGCGGCAATACGGCGATGCTTCATTGCGAGGTTGCCTCTCTTGTCGGTCATTGGGTCATCCGGCACGTAAGCCTCGAAGGGCTCATCGGGCGGCCGGTGCTTCATGTTAGGTGCACCGCTCACCGGATCAGCCAACGATCAGGACCCTGTTAACCGCGATATCACCCACCCAGGGCGGCGGCGAGGTGAAAGGTGCGGGAGACTGTCGGAATGAAGGCAGACGTGCCCGCACTGACTTCTCCGCCAGCGGCGCTCGACCATGGTCTCGGGGCCGCCGTTGCAGCGGGAGACTGGTCGGCGGCGGCCGGAATCATGGAGCGCTGGGGTGTCGAGCTACAGGCCGGCGTGCACCGTGGTCACTTCTTCGACGCCGTCACACACACGCCGGACTCCCTCTGCGCGGCCCACCCGGGGATCGTCTACTGGCGCGAGGCGGGAAGGGTCACTGAGATCCCAGTGGAGCGGCCGTCGTTCGACGCTGCCCGCCTTGCTGCGGGCGGAGAGGCTGGGCTCATCGAGCTGCGCCGGGTCGCCGCAGCCGTGTTGGCCCGACGTCGCAGAGGGTTCGTGGCCGAAGCCGTCGCGATCCTCGACGAGATGATGCCCGCGGTCCGCACAGCCATTCGCCGCCAAGGGGATCTGCCGATCACGGATGCCGCATGGTTCCTCATGCAGGCCGGGATCACCTTCGATGTCTTCGGCGACGTCCACACTGCTCGTCGTTACTACCTGATGGCGTGGCAGCGACGCGATGACGACGTGGTCGGCTTGGGGTCTCAGGACCTTCCTGCCAAGCTCGCCGTGCTCGCGGCCATCGACGGCGACCATGCCGAGGTCGGGCGCTGGGTGGCGGTGGCGGGCCGAACGCCCACCACCGACCCGGCGGAGCTGGACGGCACTGACCTTGGTTACCCGCTTGCAGAATTCATCGTGGCCGTCGACCGCCTCGATTTCACTACGAGTGACGAACTACTTCCCTACATCGCGCTTCCCACCGAATATGAGGAGTTCTTCCACTACCTCGTCTGGGCACGAGCACATCGTCTGTTGGTCATGGGCAGAATTGGAGAGGTGCTCCGGCTCATCGATGAGACGGCGGTTGCGTGGGACGATCTCGTGGCGGGCGACGGCTGGTACAGGACACACCTGACGGCGCTACGCGCAAAAGCACTTCTTGCCGGCGGACGCGTCGATGAGGCGGAAGCGACCCTCGAGTCGTTGTCCAACTCGGATGACGGCATTGTGCTGCTGTGGGCCCGTGCTGGCGCTCTCCGGCTTCATTTTGATGCGGCAATGGAGCATCTGGTGGGGATCTCCGATCGCCCGCCCCGGCGTGTGCAGCTCGAAGCACAACTCCTCGCCGCGGCATGCCACTTGAATCTGGGACAGATCTCCCTGGCGCGCTCAAAGTTTCAGGCGTTCGTCGCGTCGGTCGGTCACAACCTGCAGTCGATGGCATCGATATCCGAAACGCACCTGCACGGACTTTTCGCGCTTCTCGGATCCGTTCCGGCTGCGAACGCGCTCGAGGCGCGCTGGCAAGAATTTCGGCACTTGCGCACCTACCCCTACCCAGAGACGTCGATATCCGTCAGTGATCGGGAGCTCGTTGTTCTCAGACGCCTCGCGCGCGGCGAATCCCGCGCGGAGATCGCGAAGGCTGAGTTCGTCTCCGCGAACACCGTCAAGACTCAAGTCACCGCCCTCTACCGAAAGTTCAACGCGACCAACCGTTCAGAACTCATTGCGAAAGCGCTGTCGCACGGACTTCTTGCAGGCTCGCGGAACGCAGTCACCGAACACCTCTCGGACTAAGGACCGCGTCGCTCCTGTTGCGAGGTCGCGCGCCATCTCCGGGTGTACGCGATGCCGAGCTCCATCGTCAGAAGCCGAGCGGGCGTCCGTTCCGGGATCATCGTCAGGAATCCTGTCCTCGGTCGCGGAGGAATACCACTGAGCCCCCGGGCGCGACGAGCCCCGAGCGCGGGGCCGACCGCGTCAGCTACGACCGGGGCGGCGGCGCGTACGCGGTGCCCAGCTCGCCGGTGAGCGCCACCAGGATCCGCACCGCCGGGGTCTGACAGATCGCGTCGCCCGGGTCGTCGGCCAGCGTGGGCGAGTCCTTGCAGCCGCCCGAGGCGATGTCGCTGTTCGTCTGCACGGCGACCGTGGTGTCGGTGGCGGTGTCGTAGAAGAGCGAGCTGTTGTAGCCGGAGAGGTCGCCGGTGTGCCCGACCCACCCGTTCGAGCAGCTCATGCCGAAGCCGTAGCCGATCTCGGAGAACGACGTCAGGCGCAGCTGCTGGCTCTTCGCGTCGACCAGGCCCTGCCCGGTGCCGAGCGCTCGGCCCATCGTGAGCAGATCGTCGATGTCGGAGATGATCTCGCCGGCGGTGAAGCTCCACGCCGGATTCCAGTTCGTGGAGTCGGTCGGCGCGGTCGAGGTCGCGGCCGGCCCGTTCAGCGTGTACCCGTGCGCGTACGGTTCGGGCAGCGCGGACGAGACGTCGGGCCACGAGGTGTTCTTCAGGTGCAGCGGATCGAGGATCCGCATCTGCAGCTCCCGCCCGAATGACAGCCCGGTAACCTTCTCGATCACCTGGCCGAGCAGCACCGTGTTGGTGTTCGAGTAGTTGAAGCTCGTGCCGGGCGCGTACAGGGGGGACAGCGGAACGGCAGCCGCGACGAGCTCTTCGGGGGTGTAGACGGTCGAGGGGTCGGCGAAGTAGGTGTCGACCAGCTGCTCGTTCATCGCGTAGCTCGCGATGCCGCTGGTCATGTCGGCGAGTTGCGTGAGAGTGATCTGGTCGCCGTTCGGGACTCCGGCGATGTACTTCCCGATCCTGTCGGTGAGCTTCAGCTTCCCCTCCTGCGCCAGCTGCAGCACGATCGACGTGGTGTACATCTTCGTCAGCGAGGCGATGCGGGTGTGCATGCCCACCTGCATCGGAGCTCCGGTCGCGGAGTCCGCGATTCCGTACGCCTTCGTCCACGTGCCCTCGGGCGTGCGCACCCCGACCACGGCGCCGGGCGAGGCCCCGAGCGCGAACGCCTTCGCGGCAGCCGCGTCGAGCTTCGCCTCGGTCGCCGCGGGCAGTGCGGACATCGTCGTCGCTCCCGCCGCGGCCGAGGCGGTCTTGGCCGGATCCGCCACGCATCCGCTCGCCGCGGCTGTCGCAGTGGGCGACGTTCCCGGGGCGGGCGGCGGCGAGGACGTGCAGCCGGTCAGGACGAGCGCGCCGGCGACGCTGACGAGCGCAAGGGTGCGGAGGGTGCGACGCGACATGTTCTTCAGCTTCCGTAGATGCTCTTCATGAGCGAGGTGGCGATCGTGGCGGCGGGCGGGCGCCCGTCCGCGGCCGGGGCGAGGTTCGACCAGACGACGATCGTCACCTTGTGCACGGGGTCGTACCCCATGAACGAGTTGTAACCAGGCAGTTCACCGGTGTGGCCGTAGAGCGGCCCGATCTTCGCGATCCCCCAGCCGTACTGCGGGTCGGGCAGGGGCGGAAGGGGGAACGGTACGGGCTGCACGCTCGCCAGGCGCTCCTTCTGCAGCGTCGGGCTCAGCAGTCCGCCCCCGCCGAGCGCCTCGACCCAGTGCGCGAGGTCGCGGATGGTGGAGATGCCGGCGCCCGCGGCCCCCGCCCACGACGGGTTCAGGTTCGTCGTGTCGCTCGGGAGCAGGGTTCCGGCCTTCGCCTGCGCGAGCTGCGTCGGCGGCAGCGTGCTCGTCTCCATCGTGTCGACGTTCGTCGAGTACATGTAGCCGTGCGGGAACGGCGTCGGCAGCGAGGCGTCATCCGCTGCGGGGTAGGAGGTCTCGCGAAGGCCGAGCGGCGTGAACAGGCGCTTCTGGAAGATCTCCGAGAGCGGCATGCCGTCGAGCTTCTCGGCGATGAGGCCGAGCAGCAGGGTGTTGGTGTTGGAGTAGTTCCATCCATCTCCGGGGGCGAAGGTGGGCGGCTCGGCGAGCCCCATGGCGACGAGCTCTTCCGGATCCCAGACACGCTGCTGCTGAGTGTCGAGCGCCGTGTTGAGCGCCAGCGTGGTCGTGTAGTTCGCCAGCCCGCTGCGCATCGTGAGCAGCTGCTCGATCGTGATCCGATTGCCGTTCGGCACGTCGGGACGGTATTTCGACACCTTGTCCGCGAGCGCGATCTTCCCCTCCTGCACGAGCTGAAGGATCACGGTGCCCGTCATCGTCTTGGTGTTCGAGCCGATCCGGAAGTGGTCGTCGAGCGACACCGGGGTCGATCCGCCGAGGTCTGTCACGCCATACGTCGCGGTCGCCTCGCCCTGCGGGGTGCGCACGAGCATCGCGGCGCCGACGACGCCGAGCTCGGTCGCGAGGTCGGCGAACTGCCCGCGCAGCGCGGCGGCATCCATGGTCACCGTGACCGCCGGCGCCGTCGTGGTGGCGGGCGGAGAGGCGGGTGCAGCGGCGCACCCCGATGCGCCGAGGCCGATCGTCACGAGTGCGGCGACCGCCATCATGCGGCGTCGCCCGGTCGACGTGTTCACGGATCGTCCTCCTTGTGGTCTGCCGCTGCTCCCCGCGGGCCACGTCCCGATGCGGCCCGCGGGCCGCCCGAGCGTCCCCCAGCCTGTTCAGTCTCACGGCACGGCCGGCGAGGCGGAATGGGCCTACGTCTATTCCTCGCAGGTGCGGACGGTGGAAGAGTTCTCGGTGACAGGCCGCTCTGCGTGAGCGGGTCGATCCGCGAAGGGACAGCGCCATGACCTCCACCCGCCGTGCGACGCCGATCGCACTCGCCGCCGCGCTCCTCCTGCTGGCCGGCTGCTCCGCGCAGCCCTCGACCGGGCCGACCGCGTCGGGCAGCGCCTCCGCAGCCCCGGTCGTCCCCGCCGTCTCGACGTGCGTGGCGGATCCCGCTGCGGTGGTCGCCCGCACCGCGGACCTGCCGACCACGGCGATGCCCGCCGACCTGACCGCGACGATCGAGAAGGCCGCGAAGGACGGGTTCGCCGCCACCGCAGCGCCGGGCGCGGTCGTGGCCGTGCAGTCGCCGAAGGGGCTGTTCCTGACGGCGTACGGCGTCGCGGATCCGAAGACCGACGCTCCGATGACCACCGACGTGTACCAGCGGGTGGGATCCATCACCAAGCCCTTCACCGGAACGCTGACCCTGCTGCTCGCCGCCGACGGCAAGCTCAGCCTCGACGACCCCATCTCGAAGTACGTCGACGGCGTACCCCGCGGCGACAAGGTCACGATCCGCATGCTCGCCGACATGACCAGCAGCGTCACGAGCTACACGAAGGACGACGCCTGGCAGAAGATCTTCTTCGCGGAGCCGACCAGAGTGTGGACGCCCGATGAACTGCTCAAGGCCGGCCTCGCCCTGAAGCCGCAGGACTTCGCGCCCGGCACCGCCTTCGACTACTCCAACACCAACACCGTCCTGCTCGGCAAGGTCATCGAGAAGGTCACCGGCAAGAGCTACCAGGACGCGCTGGCCGAGAAGATCCTCACCCCGCTGGGGCTGTCGCACACGATCTTCCCGGCCGGATCCGCCGCCTTCCCCGACCCGCACGCGCAGGGATTCACCCTGCAGGGCGACCACGGCACGCCCGCCGATCCGGCGAACGCGACGGACTGGAACCCGTCCTGGGGGTGGACGGCGGGCGAGCTCATCTCGAACGTGCAGGATCTGCTCCACTTCGGTCGCGCCGAGGCGACCGGCGCGGGACTCCTGCCGGCCAAGCAGCAGATCGAGCGGCTCACCTCGTTCCGCGAGTTCAACGGCCCGGGCAACGGCGGCTACGGCCTGGGCTGGGGCTGCCAGAACGGCTGGGTGGGGCACACCGGCGAACTGCCGGGCTACAACACCTCGATGTTCTACAGCACCAAGGACGACACCACCATCGTGACGATGGTCAACAGCGACATCCCGACCGGCTCCTGCGCCGATGCACGCACCCTGACCGACAACCCGACCGATCTGCCGTGCAACTCGCCGGCGACCCGGATCTTCACGTCGATCGCAACCGCACTTGGCACCCCGTTCGCCCCGCAGAAGAAGTAGCGGCCGGTCCGGAGCCGCTCGGCGTGCGCGCTCGAGGCGCCGGCGCGTGGGATACCGTGGCGGCATGAGCGGCTACAACGTGTACGAGATCGGGGCCATCGACAGCTGGGGTGCCGAGGACGGCACCGCCAAGCGCTTCGTCGACGGCGAGGCGGCGCGGTTCCTGGGGCTGTCGGTGAACGCGACGGATCCGGGCGCGGGTTCGCCGTTCTGGCACCGGCACTCCGCGTTCGAGGAGGTGTACGTGTTCCTGGACGGGCACGGGCAGATGGCGCTCGGCGACGAGGTCGTCGAGCTGCGGGCCGGAACGGTCGTCCGCGTCGCGCCCGAGACGTGGCGTGCCGTGCACAGCGCGGCCGACGCGGATCGCCCGCTGAAGTGGCTGTGCCTGCGCGGCGGCGGCGACACCCTGGCGTCGATCGGCCGGGATGGCGAGCTCGACAAGGAGCGTGCGTTCCCGTGGAGCGCGTGAGGGCCCGGAACCAGAGCGGCATGACGGAAGCGGAGATTCAGAAGTGACGAGCAGCGATCCGACCGACGACATCTCGATCGGCGGCGCGTCCATCCGGCTCGGGCAGTTCCTCAAGTTCGCGGGGCTGCTCGACTCCGGCGGCAACGCCAAGGAGGCCATCATCGACGGCTACGTGCGCGTCAACGGCGACGAGGAGCGCCGCCGCGGACGTCAGCTCATCGACGGCGACCTCGTGACGTTCGAGGGGCGCACGGTTCGGGTCCGCCCCTGACGGACTCACGGACGCTCGGGGGCGATGCTGCGGAACTGCCGCTTCTACGACGCGCGTGCTAACGTTTCTTACAAGTACTTTCCTCGGAAGGATAGTCAGATGACTCAGCTCGCGTCCCGTCCCGAAGATGAAGTGCGCCACGCGCTCGAGGTGCTGGGGGGCGCTGACGTCGCGATCGTCGCGGGCCAGCTCACCCACATGCGCGTGACCACGGGCGGATTCCTCGAGTCGCTCCGTGGCGCGGCCACGTACCGCGTCGCCGTGAGCGACCTCGGTGGCGCCCTTGCGTCCCTGACGACGACTGTGGACCCGGCGACCGCGCGCGCGGCGCAGGCCACCGAGACCGTGTGGCGCGGCGTCGAACGCGATTTCGGCCTGTTCTCCTCGTCGGCTGTAGGAGAGATCCTCGGCGCCAGCAAGAGCAATCGCGCGTATGCATCGGCGCTGCGCCAGCGAGGCGAGCTGCTCGGCATGCAGCGGAAGAACGCCTATGTCTTCCCCGGCTTCCAGTTCGACCGTCCTGCGGGCGAGATCCGGCCTTGGGTGAGGCCTCTGCTGGCCCTTGCCGCCGAGCACGAACGATCGGCGGCCGACGTGATCGCGTGGATGATGTCGCCGACGACCTACCTCGGAGGCGATCGACCCGTCGATCGAGTCACCGACCCGGAGCGCCTGCTCTCCGTCGCCGAGAGGGCGTGGGGCGTCGAGTGGTGAGCGGGGCGGGCCCCGCACGCCCTTCCGTGGTTGTCCCGACTCCACCGTCACCGTTCGACGCACTCGGTCACCTGGTACCCGCGGGCACCCTCCTGCATCGCGTGCACGACCCCCAGCGCGCCGGCAACGTTTTCAATCCCGGCGCGGGCTCGCAGACACGCTTCGCTTCTTTCGCGAGTCTTGATGACCTGGATGGCCCCCAGGTCCCCACGCTCTATGCCGCAGCTACCGCAGAGGCCGCGGTCTGCGAGTCGATCCTGCACGACGTCCCCGTCGCCGGGGGCCTCCTGCCGGAGGGCAGCTACGCCACCCGCGTGGAGACCGCGCTCGACCTGAGACGCGACCTGAACCTGGCGATGCTGATGGGGCCGGGGCTGCGCCGGCTGGGAGCGACCCCGCAGCAGTTGACGGCCACCGACGCGGATGTCTACGACCAGACCGTGCTGTGGGCGCAGGCTGCGCATGACCGCGGCTTCGACGGGATCGCGTGGATGAGCGCGCGCGACAACACTTCCGAGGCGTACGTGCTGTTCGGCGATCGCGTCGACAAGAGCGACCTGCACATCACCGAGCGCGGGGTGGGCTCATTCGCCCCGGGGACTCCCGGTTTCAGCTGGCTGTCGGCCTACTGCTCGCGCGTCAAGATCGAGCTGCTGATCGCGTGACAAGGGCGGTCGTCGAACCGGTCGTTCGGGTGCGACCGGTCTCCGCGTTGCCCGAACAAGTACGCCCCTGCTGCCCGGTCCAAAGCGGGAACCGATCGCCCGGCACACGCTACATTCCCTACGGCTCCGCGGCTTCGCTACGCCCCCGCGGGCGGCGTCGGCTCCCCCAGCGACAGCATGAGCCGGTTCGCCCAGTTGAAGAACGCGGCGCTCTGCACGACGTCGACGACGGCCTGGTCGTCGAGGCCCGCCGCGCGCAGCGCTTCGACGTGCGCCGACCCGAATCTCGACGGCGTCGCGGTGAGGGCGGCGGAGGCCTCGATGATCGCGGTCCAGCGCTCGTCCTGCTCCCCGTCGATGCCCTCGTCGAGCAGCCGCTGCACGTCGTCGCGGCGGGAGGGCGCCTGGATCGTGGCGAAGCGGGAGTGCACCGATGCGCAGTACAGGCAGCCGTTCGTGCGCGAGGCCGCGGCGGCGGAGATCTCCCGCTCGGCCCGACCGAGGCCGGCGTCGGTGTTGTAGAAGATGTCGTTGTCGGCGCGGGTGCGGGCGCCCAGCACGACAGGATCGCGCACCAGCAGGCGGAAGTAGGGGTTCGCGGAGCGGGCGCGCTCGACGAGCCCCGCGTAGTCCTGTTCGGTCAGCTCCTCGACCGGCTTCGGCTCGAGCCACGGCACCCAGCCCAGCTCTTCCTGCGTGAAGACGTCGGGCGGGGTCAGCTCCGGGTGGCGCAGCACGTGCTCGGCCATGTCAGATCGCCTCCTTGAGGACGGTCAGTCCCGCGATCACACGGAGCTGGAAGTGGGTGAACGCGATGAGCTGCGAGACCGTGACGACGCCGTCGGTGCTCCAGCCCGCGTCGAGCAGATCCTGCAGCGCGTCCGGGCTGGCGTCGCGGGGCCGGTACGTGAGCAGGTGCGCGTGCGCGAGCGCGGCCGCGATCCTCTCACCCACCGCGTCGCCCAGGTCGGCCGGGGCGGCCCAGTGCAGGCCGTTCTCGTCCTCGATGCTGAGCGGACCCTCCGGGTACGAGCCGTAGGGGCCTGAGGTGAGCGCGCCGGGCAGGGCGCCGTCGAGCGCCGCCCGCACGGACGGATCGAGGGTGTCGAGAAGGGCGCGGTAATGGTCGGCGAGACCGCCGGCGCGGCTGAGCACGGCGACCCAGTATCCGATCGCGACACGCTCGGCGGCGCTCGCGCGCACGAGATCGGCGGGGGCGGTGATCAGCCCGTCATAGGTCGCCTGGGCGTCGCTGCGGGCGACCGGGCGCTTCGCGCGCAGCGCGTCGAGCGCACTGCCCGGGGCGATGCCCACGAGGTCGTCGATGAGATCAGACATGGCTCTCCTCCAGGTAGTTCAGGGACCGGGACGGGCTCCACCCGAGGGCCGGGGCGACGCGCGTCGCGATGAGCTCGAGCGAGCGCAGCAGCACCTCGTGCGGCGGGTCGACCGGGTGCGTCTGGAACACGATGTCGGTGGCGGAGGTGAGCACGTGATCCTGCGCCAGCTCATCGATGATCTGCTCGGGCGTGCCGACGTGCAGGTCGAACAGCACCCGCAGCTCCTCGTCGCTCGCCCCCTCGGGCACCTGGATCCCGAGCGCCCGCGCCGAGGGCAGTGAGCGCTCGATGCCGCGCCGGACCAGGGCTGCGACGTCGGCTTCGTCATCGACCACGACGAGCCCCCGGGAGGCGAACGTGCGCGGAGCGACCCCCTCCGGCAGCGCGGCCCGGTACGCCTCGACGACCAGACGCTGCGTGTCGGCGAGCGCCGTGACGCCGGAGCCCGCCGTGTGCGGCTGCGACTTGGACAGCATCAGCCCGGATCCGGCGGCGCCGATCCGCGCGGCACCTTCGGGCGAGAACGTCGCCTGCCACAGCGTGTCGAGCAGCTCGGGGGCTGCCGGGTACAGCCGTCCGCCGTCCGCCGTGAGCTCATCGCCGCCGAGCGCCTCCTGCAGGCGGGCGAAGTGCCGCGCGTAGATCGCCGCACGCTCCTTCGGGTCGTGGCCGAACGGCGGGAAGGAGCTCGGCGTGCCGCCGCTGCCGACGCCGATCTCGACGCGTCCGTCGCTCAGCAGCGACAGCACGGCCGCGTCCTCGGCCACGCGCAGCGGCTCCTCGAGCGGCAGGGTCACGATGCTGGTGCCGAGCACGATGTCCGTCGTCTGCGCCGCCGCATACGCGAGGAACACGAGCGGCGAGGGCAGCCCGCCCTCCGCCTCATGGAAGTGATGCTGTGCGACCCACGCGGTGTCGAAGCCGAGAGCTTCCGCCGTGCGGATCTGCTCGAGCGCGAGCCGATAGCGTTCGGCGGCGGGGGCGTCGTCGAGCACACGAGTGAAGAATCCGAGCCGGGGGGCTCCTGTACGTGCGGTCATGAGCCGCTCCTTCCGAGGTAGGCCTCTTGAATGCGGGGATCGTGCAGCAGCTGCTGCGCGGATCCCTCGGCAACGATCTCGCCCGTCGCCAGGACGTAGCCGCGGGACGCGATCGACAGGGCGAGCTCCGCCTGCTGCTCCACGAGCAGCACGGCGACGCCCAGCTCGCGGTTCAGCCGCGCGATCTCGTCGAGCACCTGATCCACGAGCTTGGGCGAGAGCCCCATGGTGGGCTCGTCCATGCAGATCAGCCGCGGCCGGCTCATCAGCGCCCGCGCGAAGGCGAGCATCTGCTGCTCACCGCCGGAGAGCGTGCCCGCCTCCTGTCGGCGGCGCTCGGCGAGCCGCGGGAAGTGCTCCCGCATCCGCTCGATGTCCTCGGCGATGCCCGCACGGTCGCGGCGCGTGTAGGCGCCCGCGTACAGGTTCTCGTCGACCGTCATCTGCGGGAACACCCGGCGCGCCTCGGGGACGCTCGCGATCCCCGCCCGCACCCGGCGTGCGGTGCTCTGATGTGTGATGTCGCCGCCCGCGAACGAGATCCGCCCGTCCTTGACGCGGTTCAGACCGAGGATCGATTTCATCGTGGTCGACTTGCCCGAGGCGTTGCCGCCCAGCAGCGACACGATCTCCCCCTCGCCGATCTCGATCGACACACCGCGCAGCGCGTGGAACGGGCCGTAGTAGACGTTCAGCGCGTCGAGGCTCAGCAGGGTGCTCATGCGGATCCCTCCCCGCCCTCGGGGGTCGGCCGCTCCCGGCGGCGGCCGAGGTAGGCCTCGATCACGGCGGGGTCGTTGCGCACGGTTTGCGGATCGCCCGCGGCGATGATCCGCCCGCCGTCCATCACGATCACCCGATCCGACACCGTCATCACGAGGTCGAGCTTGTGCTCCACGAGCAGGATCGCCTGGCCTGCGGCCTTGAGCTCGAGCAGCTGCGCGAGCACCTCCGCGGTCTCGGACTGGTTCATGCCGGCGGTCGGCTCGTCGAGCACGAGCAGCTTCGGCTGCAGCGCGAGCGCGCGGGCGATCTCGGTGCGCCGCCGGTTGGCGTAACTGAGCGTGTAGGCGGGGTCGTCGCGCCGTGGGCCGAGCCGAGCCTCGAACCGGTCCACCTCGAGGTCGACGGTCCTATCGATCTCGGCGCGTTCCCGGCGCGCGGCCGGAGTGCCGAAGATCGCGACGAACAGCTCGGCGAGCAGCGGTATCCAGCGCAGCAGGAAGACGTGCGACAGGCCCCGGAACGGCCGGTGCGCGTGCAGCTGGGAGTGGATCCCGACCTCGATGTTGTCGGCGACCGAGAGCGTCGCGAACACCCGGCCGTTCTGGAACGTGCGCGCGATGCCGTGCTCGGCGATGTCCACCGTGCTCGCGTGATCGATGCGCGCGCCGTCCAGCACGATCGTGCCGCCGTGTGCGCGGAACGTGCCCGTGACCAGGTTCAGGGTGGTGGTCTTGCCGGATCCGTTGGGTCCGATGATCGAGACCACCTCGTGCGGCTGCACCTGGAACGAGACGCCGTCGACGGCCCGGACGCCCTCGAAGTGGCGTTCCAGGTCGGTGACGTCGAGCAGCGGCGCGGTCATGAGCTGCGCACCAGGACGCCGCCGGGCCGGAAGCGCACGACGAGGATGAGCACGAGGCCGTAGACGATGATCCGCCACTCCGGGGTGAACCGCAGCAGCTCCATCGCCCCGATCAGCACAATCGAGCCCACGACCGCGCCGTACGGCAGGCCGACGCCGCCGAGGATGACGATCGTGACCACGAGCAGCGACATCATCATCGTGAACATGGTGGTGTCGATGTAGGTGTACTGGTGCGCGAGGAGGGATCCGCCGATGCCGGCGAAGAACGCGGATATCGCGAACGCCAGGGCCTTGTAGTCGCGCACCCGCACGCCCGAGGCGAGGGCGGCGACCTCGTCGGACCCGACCGAGGAGATGACCTTGCCGAGGTGCGAGCGCCGGATCCGCCACATCACCAGCAGCGTGAGCACGAGCACCACGAAGTCGATGACGTAGTACGCGAACGGGGTGTTCAGCTCGATGCCTCCGATCGACGGGACGGGGATGCCGTAGATGCCCTGCGGCACGATCAGCTGGATCACGGCGACGATCGCGATGCCGAGGCCGAGCGTGGCGATCGAGATGTAGTGGCCCTTCACTCCCCAGATCGGCGAAGCGAGGACCGACGCAATGATCGCGGCGCCGATGCCCGCGAGCGGCAGAGCGAGCCAGAAGGAGAGGTGCAGGTGCACGCTCAGCAGGGCGGAGATGTATGCGCCGATCGCGATCGGGCCGGCCTGCCCGAGGGCGAGCACGCCCGCCTGCCCGGCGGTGACCGTGAAGCCCGCCGCGATGATCGCGTAGATCAGGACCTGGGTGCCGGTGGTGAGCACGTAGGTGTCGGCGAAGATCGGCACGAGCACCCCGAGCACCACGAATCCGGCCGCCCACACCCAACGCGGGATCCGCAGCGGGCGCCCCTTGCCGAGGAACGTGCCGGTGAGCGGCTCGGCCGTCAGCAGCGGCACCTTGCCGAGCAGCCCGCCCGGGCGCACCACGAGCACGATCAGCAGCACGACGAAGACGATGATCTGGCGGGACGCGTCGCCGAACCAGTAGATCCCGAACGCCTCCAGGATCCCCAGCACGAACCCGCCGACCACGGCGCCGAGCAGGGATCCGAGGCCGCCGAGGGCCGCCGCGACGAAGGCCGTCATCCCGATGTTCATGCCGGAGGTGGGGTTCACGACGCCGATGTAGAGCGAGAAGAAGATGCCGGCGAGGCCGCCGAGGCCGGAGGCGATCACGAACGAGATGTTCTGCACGGATCCGACGGGGATGCCCATCTGCAGGGCGGCTTCCTGATCCTGCGCGGTGGCGCGGATCGCCCTCCCGGTGCGGCCGTATTTGAGGAACAGCGACATCACGATCATGACGACCGCGGTGATGGCGAGCATCACGACGTCGGAGGTGCCGAACCGCATGTTCCCGATGTGCAGGTTCGAGGTCGGCAGCACCTGCGGGAACGAGCGGAACTGCGCGGAGAACGCGAGTTGGGATCCGTTGTCCAGGATCTGCGCGACCGCGTACGTGGAGAGCATGGCCGCGAGCGGCAGATACTTCGCGAGCGGCCGCACAACCGCGATGTTGATCACGAGACCGAGCGCCGCGCAGATCGCGAGCACGAGCGGCAGCGCGATCCAGAACGGCTGCTGCAGCTGCACGACGAAGAACCAGGCCAGCATCGCGCCGAGTCCGAAGAACGAGAACTGGGCGAAGTTGACGACGTTCATGACGCCGAAGACGAGCGAGATCCCGACCGCTCCGAGGGCGTAGACGTTCCCTCGGAGCAGGCCGGCGATCAGAGTGTCGAGCATGGTGTGGGCAGCGGGGGCGTCAGCCCTTCAGCGCGTCCCAGGCGCCGTTCTTCAGCACGACCGGAGTCAGCTGCGGGTCAGCCACGCGGCGTGTGGCCTGATCGAACGTGATGGTCCCGTAGATCGCGCTGGGCACGTCCTTGATCTGCTTGAACCCCTTCAGGATCCCGGCGCGGTCGGTACCGCCCTTCTTCGCCGCGGCGACGGCGACGTGCAGGGCGTCATAGGCGTTCGCCTCGAACAGCGTCACGTCCTTCTCGTCCGGGTACTTCGCCTTGAACGCCTTCACGAACGCCTGCACCTCGGGGTTGCTGCCGTTCGAGACGAACTCGGTGCCGATGATCGAGCCCGCGGCGTCCGGTGTGCTGTCGAAGGACTGCTCGTCTTGGCCGCCGTAGAACGTGCCGGTGAAGCCGATCGCCCGCAGCTGGGTGACGAGCTTGGCGGCGTCGGGGCCATAGCCGATGTGCGCGAACGCCTTCGGGTTGCCTGCGACGGCCTTCGTGAGCGAGGGGCGGTAGTCGTCCGAGGTCGGATCGATCGCCTCGGCGTCGGTGATCTTCAGCCCGATCTTGTCGGCCTCGGCCTTGAACGCCTGGAACGCCGGGATCCCCCAGTCGGCGGTGTTCAGGTACGTCACGCCGATCGAGTCGATGCCCTGCTTCTTGATGTAGTCGGCGGTCCAGGTGTAGGTCGCGCTCGTGGTGATCGAGGTCGACCACTGGTACTCGGTGCCCTTTGCGGTGAAGTCGGGGTTCGAGTTGTTGAAGCCGTACTGCAGCAGCTTGCCGGCCGTGTAGATGGGCGAGGCGGGGATCGACGCCGCGGACGAATAGTCGCCGAAGACGAGCGAGATCTGCGGATCGTTCACGAACTTCTGCGCGACGGTGACGGACTGCTTCGGGTCGGACTGCGAGTCCTCGTACTTCAGGGCGACCGGGTGGCCGTCGATGCCGCCGTCCTTGTTGACCTCTTCGACGGCGAGGTCGAACGCCTTCTTGAACTGCTCACCGTATTGCGCGTACTGGCCGGTCTGCGCGGCCGAGACACCGAAGTAGACCGTGCTGCCGGCCGAAGCGCTGCCCGAAGGACCGCTCGCCGAGGCGGTGAGGCTGCAGCCGGCGAGGGTCACGACCGCCACGGCGGCCATCATCCCGGCAAACGCGATGCGTCGGGTGTTTCCTGCCATGGGGGCCCCCTCTGATCGGGCACCGGCGTCGGGCGACAGTCGGTGCGGCGGGCGTCGTGCGTGAACGACACCATGCGAACGCCCGCGATGCTGATCGATCGGGACGTGCTTTCACGTTGGCACGCTGGCGGGATGCCAGGGGGCTGTGTGTCCGTTTTCGACAGCATGTGACGTCATGAAGTCCGCCGCGGGAATACGGGCGCGGTCGTCGTACTGGCGCTGAGCCTGTCGAGGGGCCCGCCCTTGCCCGGTCCTTGAGCTTGTCGAAGGGCCATTCGGCGTGGTCGTGTTCGTTCTCCACAGGGACGTCTGTCGAGAACTTCTCCACAGTTCGGTTATGAGGTGCGATCTGGGGTTTGAATGTCGGTGGCCCCGGGTTGAATGGGGGTATGACATCGACCACGGCAGACACCCTCGAGCAGTTGGAGCAGCTGCTTGCGGGGGTGTGCGGGTCGGTGCAGATGACCCGCCAGTTCGAGGATTCGACGGCTGCGGAACTTGTCGGCCTGCTGCAGATGCTGGGGCGGGTGCAGCGGCGGGTGGATGCGGTGATCACCACCGTCACCGGGGAGGTGGCGGATCGGGATTGTCGGCTGTCCGTCGAACGGGTGTCGTCGGCGGCGGGGTGTCGGGATGTGACCGAACTGCTGCGACGCACCCTGCGGGTGGATGCGGGCACCGCCCGGAGGTATGTGACCGCCGGCGACGCTGTGTACCAGGGCACGCAGTTGTCCACGGGTGACTTGCTCCCTGCCCGGTTCCCGGCGCTCGGTGCGGTGTTGAGGGACGGGGTGGTCTCGGTGACCGGGTTGCTGGCCGCGACCGGCCCGGTCGAGCGGGCCGGGAACC